>JAIRLY010000418.1 GCA_031259075.1 Dysgonamonadaceae bacterium
GCAACGACAGAGGCTGTAAATGCGTTTCCGAATAAATCTTCCGACCGGCAAGGGATTTGTCCGGATGGTTGGGTAATCCCCAGTGATTACGATTTCAATCAATTGGAAGAAGAGATTGCGACTAATCCGTCGCTTTATTCTACACAAACAACGTCATTCGCATGGGATGAAATGTATAAAGGTATGACCGGCTGGCGTCCGGGTGAAGGAAATACCGTCCTAACTTGGTGGGGACGAACGATGAAAAGTCCTACGGCGGTTACGACAACAGTTACTAACGGCGTCAGCAAAACAGACGGCATGGGCTTTAATGCGCTGATAGTCGGTGCCCTCACCGGTGGTAACGCTCTCTATTACGGCACGAACGCGTACTTCTGGTCTAGTAGCACCGATAGCGCCACTGTCGCATGGCGTCGGTATCTGGCCGCTAGCTACTCCGGTGCAACTCGCACCACTAACAATAAGTACTACTTGTTTAGTGTCAGGTGCAAGAAATAACGGCAATACAGAAAAAAGGCATCTAATAACCTGAGTTTCGGCAAATAAACAGTTATCGCATTAATGCAGGTTTACATATCCGAAACTCCGGTTATTATGAGTGTAAACGACTGTACTCCAAAAGCTGACAACCTACCTGTTTTTCGTCTGACTGAAAATACTGTTCGCTTATGTGCAAACCGGAACAGGGCGCTTTTTTTCTTCCGAATACGAATGGGCGCCCGCCGTAGGGAAATAAAAATATATTTTTAAGTTTGGAAATAGTTACTTACCTTTGACAATAATTTCGTTAAATTTAATAATCTTTCATTTTGTCAAAATTAATATATATGGGCAACTATTTCAAAATCAATCCGGCGGACAATGTATGGGTAAATCTGGTGAACGGTCATAAGTATGCTTCCCGATCAATCAAAAAAGGAGAAAATGTGGTTAAATACGGATATCCGATCGGTCATGCTTTAACGGATATTCAAGAAGGAGAACAAGTTCATATACATAACCTTAAGACCAATTTACAGGATAATCTCCAATATGTTTACCATCCCGAAAAAGCGGTTTTGAATATTCCGGCAAGCAATCTGAAACTTCACGGTTATCTACGATCCACCGGAGAAATGGGTATTCGCAACGAACTGTGGATTGTTCCTACGGTCGGTTGCGTAAACGGACAAGCTCAAGCCATTGTCAATCGTATCAAATCGGAATTAGATGTTTCCCACTTGGACGACGTCAGGGTGTTCACGCATAATTACGGTTGTTCTCAATTGGGAGACGACCATATTCATACGCAAAAAGCGTTGGCGGCTTTGGCAAAACATCCCAACGCCGGCGGAGTTTTAGTGTTGAGTTTAGGTTGTGAAAACAATCAACAATCCGATTTTAAGAAAATAATGGGAACGTGGGATGAAAACCGTGTTCGCTTCCTTATTGCTCAGGAAGTGGAAGATGAAGTAGAAACCGGTTTCCGATTAATGAAAGAGTTAGTCGAATATACGCGTAAAGACAGAAGGGAGGAATTACCTCTGTCGCTGTTGAAAATCGGATTGAAATGTGGCGGCAGCGATGGTTTTTCCGGAATTACAGCGAATCCTTTGGTTGGACGCTTCTCCGACTGGCTGATTGCTCAAGGAGGAACGGCTATTTTAACAGAAGTGCCCGAAATGTTCGGAGCTGAAACACTTTTGATGAATAGAGCAAAAGATAAAGCCGTCTTTGAAAAAACCGTCCGGTTAATTAATAATTTCAAAGAATATTTCAGAAAGCACAATCAACCGATTTACGAAAATCCGTCTCCGGGAAATAAGGCGGGAGGAATAAGTACTTTAGAAGATAAGTCGTTAGGTTGCACTCAAAAAGGAGGAACGGCTGAAGTGGTAGACGTTTTGGATTATGCCGAAGCCATCCGCCAAAATGGTCTGAATTTATTGAATGCTCCCGGCAATGATTTAGTCGCGGCCTCCGCTTTAGCGTTTTCCGGCTGTCAGTTAATCTTATTTACTACCGGACGGGGAACACCTTTCGGCAGTTTTGTTCCTACAATGAAAATATCGACCAATTCCCGATTATACGAATTTAAACGAAACTGGATCGATTTCAATGCCGGAACTCTTTTGGAAGGAAAATCAATGGATGAACTTTTAGACCGATTTATTCAATTCGTAATAGAAGTAGCCGATGGGAAAAAATTGAAACATGAAGCATTTGGTTTCAAGGAAATAGCGATTTTTAAAACAGGCGTCACATTGTAAAGGGGGCAGGTTACTTTCGGTGGGGCTGTAAGTAGTAGTGAGAGACTATTCAGGCGTCATAGTTACAAAATATTTTAGCATTTATTTTTTATCTCAAAAAATCTCATTATTTTTGTGCAGTTTTTAAATATAAAATAACATTTTTTCATAAAGAAACAGACAGTATTTTAATTTTATATATTTCATAAAGAAAGCGTTAGCTTATATTCTTGTGATAGAAATATCGACAATTTCAACAACTACAAGGATAAGTAAGTAAACGCTCACGTTGGATGCGTGGGCAAAACTTATTTGTAGTTGTGGGTAGTCGATAACCTCTATCACGAATAAAGTTGAAAGTCCCACGCTTCATATTTTTAAACCGCTTCTCTTCGGGACCTGGAAGCGAACTAAGAACTAAGAGTTAAGAGTTGATTCCACCCCCTGTATCATTACGTTTATTCCGGTCGATGGTAAAGACAACGTTTCGAATCAAAAAATTATTTTTCTCATCGTTTAATAAAAGCCGGTTGTCTTTACCGGAGACGGAAAAACTAAAAAGAGTTAAAAACGAAGAGTTAAGAACTAAGAACTAAAAGTTAAGAATGGAAAATAGAGAATAGAGAAAAAGCGAAGCCCTGAAAGGGCGATAATCAATAGCGATGGGCGTTGTCGGATTGTATTGGGAAGAAAATATTGTCTTCTGTCCCGTCAGG
>JAIRLY010000073.1 GCA_031259075.1 Dysgonamonadaceae bacterium
TTACCGCACAAAATTTTATCAGCAGCGACGACCAGCCATTCGGCGGTGTTACGGTTTCATGGTCAGTTGTAGCGAGCGCTGTCCCTGGCGATGTATCTATTTTTGATGTTGATAATACATTTACCGTCATTTCCGGCAGTACAGCCGGTTCGTTTACCGTTCGAGCTACGGCCGGCGGTATAAGCCATGATTGTGTGGTTACGATAGTGGATTGTCCAAACACGATGAAAGATATTGAAGCGAATGAATATACGGTCGGTTGGTTCGGGTCTGCAGGTTGTTGGATGACTCAGAACTTACGATCCACGAAACGTTCGGAGAACGAAACTTTAACCGAAAATGTAAATTCGGATAATAGTAATACGGCTTGCTATTATTATCCGAATACAGACAATACAATATTAAACAGTCATCCGGAATACGGATTGTTGTATACTTGGGCAGCCGCAAATATCGGTGCAAGCGTTGACGAAAGCAGTGATGCGTTTTCGGGAACAGTCTCCACTCGTCAGGGTATTTGCCCGTCGGGTTGGCATTTGCCGAGCGATTACGAATGGAATCAGTTGGAAAAAGAAATAGCTACCAATCCCGGCAATTATTCCAGTCAGACAATTGCTTATGCAAATGCAAGCGGTTATGATTTTGGAAGTTCGACAAGCTGGCGTCCGAGTTCGGGCATGAACAATACTTATTGGGGCCGTCAAATGAAAAGCACGACTGCAGTAAACAGTCAGGCCACCACTTACGGTACAAGTAAATCACGCTCAGAGGGCGGCTTCGACGTCTTGCTCGTGGGCGGCATGGGCAATGGCTCAGCGTTCCTTTACGGCACGTCCACGTACTTCTGGTCGAGTAGCTCCTCCAATAGTTCCGATGCATGGTATCGGGACTTGGCCTACGGCGCCTCCGGAGTGGCTCGCAACACCAACTACAAGTTCCGCTTGTTTAGTGTGCGTTGCAAGAAAGATGACCATTAGCAGCGCTTCAGCGATTAAAAAACAATAGCCGCAAGGCTTAATTATCACAACTTCCTTGCGGCTTTAATTTTTTATAAAATGAAAAAACACTGTAGTTAACCACTCAGTCTCAAATACTTAGGGGCTGAGGCCCCTACCTTGTCTTATCTTGCAAAATTAGCCGGAATTTTTTATTTTTCCTAATCTTTTATCCTTTTTATTTTCAATTATTTATATTTTATGTTTTTTTCTCCCTGAATCGCTGAGTTATTATACTTTCTCTACTTTTACGAATAATTTGCAATCATCTAAATCCAATTCAATTCCTTCCGTTAAATCCGCTACTGCAATATTGGTCGCAAGCACTTGATTTGCAATATATTGATTGTAATCTTCAACGGCGTCGTTAATCCGGCTGTGCGATTGAATAATTACCTGTATTTTATCCACTATTTCAAAGCCGTTGGATTTGCGGATGTTTTGAATACGGTTAACCAATTCGCGGGCAATCCCTTCTTTCCTCAATTCGTCGGTGACAGTAATGTCCAAAGCGACAGTCAGTTTTCCGTCGTTAGCAACTAACCATCCGGGAATATCTTCCGAAATAATTTCTACGTCTTCTATTTTGATTTCGGCAACCTGACCGGCGACCTGAATTTCCAATCGTCCGGTTTGTTCCAGTTGTGAAATAGCATCCTGCGGCAGTCCGGCAATTGCATTGGCCAGATCCTTCATTATTTTTCCATAACGCGGACCTAACTTCTTGAAATCAGGTTTGATTTTCTTCACCAAAATATCGGCGGCGCTATCTACGTAATGGATTTCTTTGATATTTACTTCGTTAAAAATCAGTGATTTAACGGATTCTATCGCTTCTTTTTGATAATTGTCCAAGACAGGAATCATGATGGAAGACAAAGGCTGACGAACTTTGATGTTTACTTTTCTGCGCAATGCGAGTACCATAGAAGAAATGGTTTGTGCAATTTGCATTCGCTCTTCCAAGTCTTTATCAATCCAAGCATCATTCGCCACCGGAAAATCGGCCAGGTGTACCGAAACCGGCAATTCGTCTTTTTCCGTACATTCTGCATCCTGCACCCTGCATCCGGACGTCAAATCAATATACAGTTTATCGGCATAAAACGGAGCAATCGGAGACATCAACAGAGAAACGGTTTTCAAACAAGTATATAGCGTTTGATAAGCCGAAAGTTTATCAACATTCATTTCCCCTCCCCAAAAACGTTTCCGGTTCAAACGTACATACCAGTTACTTAAGTTATCATTTACAAAATCGTTGATCGCTCTACCTGCTTTAGTCGGTTCGTATGAAGCATAATATTCATCTACCTCTTTTGTCAGCGTATTCAACAAAGAAAGAATCCAACGATCGATTTCAGGGCGTTTTTCTAAAGGAAGATCCGGTTCTTTGTAGCTAAATTCGTCTACATTCGCATATAATGCGAAAAAAGAATACGTATTGTAAAGCGTTCCAAAAAATTTACGACGCACTTCTTCGATTCCTTCCGGATCGAATTTCAAATTATCCCAAGGCGAGGCATTAGTTACCATATACCAACGCAACGGGTCGGAGCCGTGAACGGCAATTGTTTCAAAGGGATCAACGCCGTTGCCCAACCGTTTAGACATTTTGTTTCCATTCTTATCCAAGACTAACCCCGTAGAAACAACGTTTTTAAATGCGATGCTATCAACTATCATTGTTGCAATTGCATGCAAAGTAAAGAACCAACCTCGTGTTTGATCTACTCCTTCGGAAATAAAATCGGCGGGAAAAGCAATACCTCCTTTCAAATCTTCCTTTTGGAAAAAACGAAGTCCATTCTGGGCAAATGGCATTGCACCCGAATCAAACCAGACATCGATCAAATCCGTTTCTCGCTTCATCGGTTTTCCGCTTTCCGAAACCAATACGATGTTATCTACATACGGACGATGCAAGTCGATGTTTTCCTGTGCATAGTTTTCACCGGTATAAACGCCCGGTTTGAAATTTTTATACGGGTTTTCCGTCATGAAACCGGCTGCCGTCGATTTGTTGATTTCTTCGATTAACTCTGCCGCCGACCCGATACATTTCTCTTCTGTTCCATCTTCGGTACGCCATATCGGCAGAGGAGTTCCCCAATAACGGCTACGGCTTAAATTCCAATCTTGAAGATTTTCCAGCCATTTGCCGAACCGGCCGGTACCGGTCGATTGCGGTTTCCAATTGATGGTATTGTTCAACTCAATCATACGGTCTTTAACCGCCGTAGTTCGAATGAACCAACTATCTAAAGGATAATACAATACCGGTTTATCGGTACGCCAGCAATGCGGATAAGTATGAACGTGTTTCTCAATTTTAAACGCTCTGTTTTGTTGTTTCAACATTACGCAGAGGTCAATATCTAATGTAGTATCCGATTCCGAAGTTTCCTTCAGAGAGTCATATAGAGGGGCATACTCATTTTTTACAAAGCGTCCTGCATATTCGGCATAAAGAGGAACATTTACGAACATTTTCACAAATTGTTCGTCCAAATCCTCCAACCTGAAAAATTTTCCGGTTTGATCTACCATCGGACGGCGATTTCCATCCTTATCCGCCATCATCAACGGGGGAATATTGTTTGCTTTCGCTACCCGGTCGTCGTCTGCTCCGAAAGTAGGTGCGATATGAACAATTCCCGTACCGTCTTCAGTCGTTACAAAATCGTCGGTAATCACGTGGAAAGCGCCTTTGCCCGGATTGACCCAAGGTATTAATTGTTCATATTCTATTCCCGCTAATTCCTCTCCTTTCCAAGAACCTGCTATTTTGAAAGGAATGAGTTTATCGCCCTGCCTGTAATCTTCCAATGCAATATCTTTTGCTTTTTCACTGAAATGAAAAGCCATCAAATCCTTCGCCATCACGGCTGTAATGGGTTTTCCGGTATAAGGATTGTAGGATTGAACCGCCACATATTCGATATTTGGGCCTACGCAGAGCGCCGTATTAGAAGGCAAAGTCCAAGGTGTAGTTGTCCATGCGAGGAAAAAGGCTTCTCCAAAATCGGACATTTGCGGAAGCGGATTCACTATTTTGAATTGGGCGGTACAAGTCGTATCTTTCACATCACGATAACACCCCGGCTGATTCAATTCATGGGTACTCAATCCTGTTCCCGCCGCCGGCGAATAGGGTTGAATTGTATAGCCTTTGTATAATAATCCTTTATTATATAAATCTTTAAGTAGCCACCAAAGGGTTTCGATATATTGATTTTCATACGTAACATACGGATTGTCCATATCTACCCAATAGCCCATTTTGAGGGTTAAATCTTCCCATTCTTTTGTATACTTCATCACCGCTTTCCGGCAAGCGGCATTGTATTTTTCTACGGAAATCTTTTTTCCGATGTCTTCTTTCGTAATACCTAAAGCTTTTTCAACACCCAGTTCTACCGGTAGACCATGTGTATCCCATCCGGCTTTCCGTTTCACCAGAAAACCTTTCATGGTTTTGTATCGACAAAAAATATCCTTGATGCTTCGTGCAATAACGTGATGAATACCCGGCATACCGTTTGCCGAAGGAGGCCCTTCATAAAATACGAAAGAAGGCGATCCTTCCCTGATTTCCAAACTTTTATGAAAAATTTCCTTTTCTTTCCACCGATTCAATATTTCCTGATTGATCTCCGATAGATCCAATTTATTGTATTCAGCAAATTTTTTACTCATAATTATTATGATTATAAATCAGAATTTTAAAAACAGGATACAAAGGTAATGATTTTTGTGAATATAAAAGAAATTTGAAGATGCGTTTGCCTGTATGCAGATTCAACAAATGAATGCAACTTATTTCAACCGATTTGGAAATTTATACGAACTTTCCTCTATAAATTTTACCGGACATTTTTATCGGTCTGTGCGAAATATCGAAAATTTCACGTACATTTGCAACATGAAACGAAAAATGAAAATAATGATAAAATTAAAGATAATGAAAATAATATTTCTTTTATTTCTTTCATTTTCTTCACTATCTGCGCAGTCTTTCCGGACAGAATCTTTTTCGGATCGCATTAAAACCTTGCGTGTATTTGTAGCGGATGATTGGCAATCCGCTCCTGTGATTGATTTGTACAAAGGAAACGCAATCGAAGTCAATTTTGATGCTTTGGGCGCTTCGCCCGGATATTATACCTGCCGAATCCGGCATTGCAATGCAGATTGGACACTTTCGCAGTTAATCGAATCGGAATATTTAGACGGATTACAGGATAATCTGATTGAAGATTATGCTAATTCATTCAATACTAAAATGGATTATGTGAATTATAAATTACTCATTCCAAATGAAAAGGTTAATTTGAAAATATCCGGTAATTATGTGGTACAAGTGTTTTCGGAGAACGAAGATAGCCCTTTGTTAAACGCTTGTTTTTCAGTTGTTGAGCCGCAAGCCGCTATCCAAATGCAAATTTCTACAATTACCGACAAAGGTTCAAACAATAAATATCAAGCAGTTAATTTTGAAGTCAACTACGGGAACGAAGTCAAATCGCCTGTACAAGAATTGAAAGTATACGTTTTGCAAAACAATCGCTACGATAATAAGGCTTCTTTGATAAAACCATTGAATTTGCAAAATAATAAGGTTTTTTACGACCATAATCCGGCGTTGATATTTGCTGCCGGAAACGAATATCGGAACTTTGAAATGACAACTACTCAATATGCCGGACTGAACGTTGACGCCATAGAATATCATTCGCCCTATTATCATTCCATCCTAAGGCCCGACTATATCCGGAGCGACCGCTCTTATTCGTTCAACGACGATATCAACGGAAAAATATTTATCCGCAACAACGACGCATCCGACTCGGATATTGAAGCGGATTATCAGTTTGTGCATTTCTATCTTCCTTGCGAGAAACAGTTTTTGGAAAATGTGTATATCCTGAGCGAAGCTTTCAATAATATTTTGGATTTCCGTTCACAAATGGATTATAGTATAAAAGATAAAGGATATGTAAAGTCCGTTTTGCTCAAGGAAGGATATTATAATTATCTTTATGTGACCCGGAAAAGTGCATCTGATCCTGCATCGACCGCTTTGATTGAAGGCGATTATTATCAGACTGAAAATAAATACAGAGTAATGGTTTATGCTCGTCCCATGGGAACGAGATATGATAAATTAATCGGAATAGCTGAAAATTGATTCTCTTTTACGCTCCCGACATATTAACCTGTTCCGAATTGCCGGAATTAGAATCGCAACATTGTATTCGCGTATTACGAAAACAGGCAGGTGATGTGATTGATATTGCAGACGGAAAAGGAACATTTTATAAAGCGCTAATAACGGATGCTCATCCCAAACATTGTAAAATCAATATTATAGAATCCGGAAAAGAAGTCCTGCCTTGGAACAGCAGAATTGAAATAGCAATCGCGCCGACAAAAAATCCGGAGCGGATGGAATGGTTTGTTGAAAAAGCTGTTGAAACAGGAATTAACAAAATCAGCCTTCTGAAAACCCGCTATTCGGAGAGAAAAGAAATGAAAACAGAGCGACTTCGTAAAATACTGATTGCTGCTATGAAACAATCTCTAAGAGCAAGCCTTCCGGAATTGCAGGAAACGACCGGCTTTGAAGAATTTATAAGGCAAATGTTTGATGGACAAAAATTTATAGCGCATTGTTATCCCGAAAAGAAACTTTTATTAAGCCATCTGTATAATAGAGGAGAAAATGTATTGATCCTGATTGGCCCGGAAGGCGATTTTTGTTCGGAAGAAATATATTGGGCCGAAAAAAACGGATTTCAATCCGTTTCATTGGGTGAGAGTCGATTAAGAACTGAAACTGCTGCGCTGATTGCTTGTCAAACCATTCACATTCTCAATCAATTGCCATGAAAAAAGTGGGAATGAAAATAATTTTTTGGATAAGAAATATCCTTTTGTTGTTTTTTATACTTAGTCTGTTTTTAGTTATTTTGTATAAATATGTTCCTGTACGGTATACTCCATCCATGTTTGTAAAAAATATGGAACAACTGACGTCGGGTAAAAAAATGTATCTTAATTGCCGCTGGAAAAATTTACGGGAAATTTCCCCTCATCTCATACAAGCCGTTATTGCTTCGGAAGATTATTTATTTCTGATTCATAATGGATTCGATTCCGGAAAAACAAATATGAATCAAGGAGCACGTATTTTATATGTAAACGATGTTACCATTTCTCAGCAAACGGCAAAGAATGTATTTTTATTTCCGGTGAAAAATAACTTTAACAAGCTGTTGGAAGCTTATTTTACCATTCTCATCGAATTTGTTTGGGGAAAAGCGCGCATTATGGAAATATATCTCAATACCGTTGAAATGAGAGACGCCTTGTTTGGAGCAGAAGCAGTTGCTCAAAAGAATTTTTGTATTTCTGCCGGAGAATTAGAAGCGCCTCAAGCAGCGCTGATTGCTGCCTGCTTGGTAAATTCTACCGAATTAAATCCGGAAAAACCAACTACTTATTTATTGAGAAGACAGGCAAAAATAATGGGAATAATGGAGAAAATGAGGGAAATACGATGGGACAAATGAAACAAAATGAAGAAATAGAGTTTGTTGACTGGAAAAAAATTCCTTATTCACAAGCTTATAAACAACAGAAAGAACTGTTTGAAAAAGCGCTCCTCAACAAAACAGAACATATACCGGTACAAAACCAAATTATTTTTTGTGAACATCCTCACGTAATTACGATCGGTAAACACGGAATGTTCTCTAATCTTTTATTTCCTGAAAAAACGTTAGAGGAAAAAAATGTAGAACTGTATCAGGTGGATAGAGGAGGGGATATTACCTATCACGGGCCGGGGCAAATAGTCGCATATCCCATTCTGGATTTGGAAATGCTGGGGTTCGGATTGAAAGAATACGTTCATCGCTTGGAGGAGGTAATTATTCAAACGTTAGCGGCTTATGGAATAAAAGGAGAGCGATTGTCCGGTGCAACCGGAGTGTGGTTGGATAAAGACGAATCAGGGAAAGCAAGAAAAATAGCAGCCATTGGAGTGCGATGTAGCCGTTACATTACCATGCATGGTTTGGCATTGAATGTCAATACCGATTTGAGTTATTTCAAATTAATCAATCCTTGTGGATTTGTTGATAAAGGAGTTGCTTCCATGCAGCAGGAAGCAGGGCGAGTTGTGAATATGGAAGAAGTAAAAAATTCTCTTTCTGTGCGGTTTCGACAACTATTATTTAATTAAAAGACGTTTGCGATTTGCGGTTAATTCTTTTTTTTGAGGTGCTATGAAAAATAATTCTTCCGCTCTTTACTTTTTCCGACAACATGCTCGAAAGTCTTCCGTTTTGGAGAATGAGAGACGTCCTGAAAGGACTTTTGAGATGAATTGGAAACAAAATACAGATGGAACATTTTTCCGACAAATAGCACCTCAAAAAAAGATTTAGTTCTTTTTTTATCCGAAACTCAGGTTCTTGGATGCCTTTTTTTCCGTATCACCGTTATTTCTTGCACCTGACGCTGAACGAGTAGTACTTATTGACAGCGCTGCGAGTTGCACCGGATTGGCTATAGTTCAGATTCCGACGCCATGCGACGGTGGCGCTACCGGCGCTACCGGACCAGAAGATAGTGTACGTGCCGTAATTGTTAGCGTTACCACCGTCGAGGTTGCCGACTAACAGCGCGTTGAAGCCTGTGCCGTCTTCTTTGCTGGCGCCGTTAGTAGCTGCTACAGTTGATCCGGTAATTACCTTTGTAGGACTTTTCATCGAACGTCCCCACCCAGTTAGTACGGTATTTCCTTCGCCCGGACGCCAGCCGGTTATACCTTCATACATTACATCCCATGCGAATGGTGTTGTTTGTGAAGAATAAAGCT
>JAIRLY010000089.1 GCA_031259075.1 Dysgonamonadaceae bacterium
ACCTCTGAAAACTCATGCGCGGCAATCTCGCGGTGCCTTTGGCCGCATTTTTTTGCCCAAAATGCTCTCCATACGGAAGTATGTATGCGCTTTTGGGCTTCAAACTGCGACCAAATCCATTGCGGTCTTGCCTGCCCCTAGTTTCCATAGGTGCCCTTGATTTTCTTTTTGCATAAAATATTTATACAATGATTGTAAAACTTTATTTTCAGAAAATAGTATTGGTATTATTTCCTTACAAATTTCTTTGTTATTAAACATTTTTCTGAACACAGATATCTCTATATCTTTTATTTCCTCAAAAGTGTTTTTTGCGTCATCATCAAAATTAATAGAGGGCATATCAGGAATTTCTTTTTTCCAGCGTTCCAAATAATTCAATAATTCGGACCATACTTCTGAATGACCTATTTCATCCCAAAGTTCTTTTCCATAACAAAGTTGAGTATATACATTATAATCCAAATGTATCTTTTCAAGTTCCTGAGTATAAAATCTTTTGTTTTTTGTAAGCCCCGGATCTTGAAATAAGTGTAACACTTTAATTCTGTTTCTTTGTATGTATTAAGTAACATTGTAATTTTCTTTTTAAAATTATTGATTTGTCCACGTTTTTTGGTAGAGTCATGATCGTCACGAACTTTTTGTTCAATGAAATAGACAAACATTCCATTTCTAAATATTTGGTCTAAATCCAAGTATTCTCTGCTATCTCCTATTCTTTTTTCAAGATTAGTGAAACCAAGTTGTTCAAAATATTTTTTAAACAAGATTTCGAGAGCATCGCCGAAACGGATTTCATTTTACTGTAATAAATTTTGAAGAATTTTTGCCCTTGGTTTTGTCGGACGAAATAAACCTACATATCTATCAGGATAATTTGATATTTTTTCTATCAAATCACGTTTTGAGCTATCAAAAATCTGTTTATTGAGAATGCCACAAAAAATGTTATACCCCATGTCTTCTCCGTAAATAATCGTTCCTTAAATCATCAATCAAAACCGACTTGTTGTCCCGTATAATATACCAAAATTTCCAACCGTTACATGACGGTGTTTGTTGAATCAATGCGCCAATTCTATGAATAGAGCCTACCTGTTTCTTATATTCCAATCTTCCGTTTGATAAAACAAAAGCGGTTGCGCTATATGTTTTACGAGTATGCAAAGGTTCGCCAACTTTTATTATTTGTTCTTTTAATAATGTTTCAAAGGGCACCCTGTCCTGTTTTTCTTTTTCGTCTTCTACCAAATCTGATTCTGTAAAAAATACTTTTATTGCGTCAATCCTCTTTTTGGCAAGCGAAATATATTCTGCCTCTTTCTCTATACCAATAAAATTTCTCTTCAATTTTTTTGCAACAGCGCCGGTTGTACCTGTGCCGAAAAACGGGTCAAGCACAATTTCGTTTCGCTTTGACGTTGATAAAATTACCCTTTTTAATAATTCCTCGGGTTTTTGTGTTGAATGTGCTTTTTTCCCATTGTCCCCTTTTAACCGTTCATCGCCAATACACAATCCAATCTGCCAAACAGATGTCATTTGCTTACCGCCGTTATATTTTTTCATTACTTTGTGATTGAATGTGTATTTTTTATATTGCTCGCCTTTTGAACACCATAAAAGCGTTTCGGTAGCATTTGTAAAACGAGTACCAAGAAAATTGGGCATTGGATTTGTTTTATACCATGTTACATCGTTCAAAATCCAAAAACCTAAATTGAGCATGATATTTCCAACACGAAAAATGTTATGGTAACTACCGATTACCCATATTGAACCTGTATCCTTTAGTATACGCTTACATTCTTTGAGCCAGGCAATACAAAAATCATCATATTCAGTAAATGACGAAAATTTGTCCCATTTGTCGGCAACACCGTCAACTTTGGTATTGTTAGGTCTGTATAATGCATTTTTTAACTGCATATTATACGGCGGGTCGGCAAAAATGAGATCTATAGAATTATTGGGCATTTTCTTAAGTTCTTCAATGCAATCCCCCTGAATTATGGTATTAATCTTCATATTTTGAGTATATCAAGTGTTTTAGGGTATGTCAATTGACACGTGAAGCAAAATGGGTAAATTATAGCGATTTTTTACAAGAAAGGCTAGGGTAAGGCATTTCGCATAACGTTCCGGCTGTTTACGACGTTTTGCCAGCCCAAATAGAAAAATGCGTAGCATTTTTAGGGCTGGCAAAATGTGCCGGAGCAACGGCGTGGGAATGAGCGTAGCGAATGACCTAGCCAGCCGGAACCCCGCAGCGCCAAAGGCGCGGAGCATATACCGTCCTGTTATGCGAAGTATTTTGGTTTATGTATATTTATTTTTAAAATAATCACTTCCTTCCCTGCATTCTCTTACTATTTCTATTATTTCCTGTGTTGTAACGTCTGTATCTATTCCCTCTATATCCAAAGGTGACTTCTTACTTTTTTTGCTTATTGAGATCAACCTGAACCTGTTTCCATCCTTCCGTGTTATTATCACATCCTCTTTTAATGCGGTATTTAAAACTGTTGAGAAATTTTGTCGTGCTTCGGAATATTTATATATTTTAATTTTATACCTCCAAAATATCAATTTTCATATCTTTCCCGTTGTGTTTCATTGTCCCGTCTAATGTTAATAACGGCATTTTTAATCTATACGCCGTTTCTAAATAATACGCATCATAGGCATAAATATTATATTTACATGATAATTTTAATGCTTTTGTCATATCACCTTGACAAGGCGTACAGGCAGCGATTCAAATAATTTATAACTTTTTACTATTTGTTCCTCATTTAATCTATGTCGTTTATACATTCGCGATAATGCATTACCAATCTCAAAAGATATCATCTCCGGGGAAACGAGATAAATTCCCTCTGTTAGAGAAATAATTCTCTTTTTTTCGGGCTCGTTGAGAATAACGCAAATTAATGTACTTGCATCAACTATTATTTCCATATTGCACAATGTATACTATGTTTTCGATAATGTCAAGTGATTTTTCAATTTTTTTCCAGAAAATGCCAACCAATTGCACATAACATCCCGGCTGTTTGCGACGTTTGGGCGGCGCTCCTGACACGCGGGTAGAGGGGCGAAGCGTAAACAGTCCTGTTAGGCGAAGCGGCGGCAGCTTCAATTATTTTCTATAAATATATTTATATCTTCTTTTATTCTGTTCCATACAATATTCATATCAAACAACATATTTTTCATCTTCGCCCATTTCAACTGAAAACTGTATGAATGTCGTATAAAATGTCTAAATTGTAAATAATCATTTAAAGGCACTCTCAGTTCTTCCCTGAATATTTGGGAACGTTTTTCTGTTTTTTCAAATGCTTTAGCAAATAACTCTTTATGCCATTTAATTCCATTAGGTAAAACGGGATCCTTATTTTTTACTATTATCAATACTATATTTTCAATGCCATTATAAAATGAATGCAAAATCAATGCTATTCCGCATCGCTCAACAAAATCAGGTTCTCTTATTTTACACAGATCAAATAACAAGCCTGTTTCATTTATAAGTTCATCTATTTGTTCAATCTCAAATAGTATCTTTTGGGTAATGGCGCTATCCAATTTTCACAACCTCTCCAAGAGAATTTAAGAGATTATACAATTTGTTGTTTTCATCAAAGTCAATTAAATCCACATCATTAGATAAATTGGTATCCAATTTTGCATATACACGGAAAAATTTTTCCGGCGGCAACCCTTTTATACCAATATCTATATCAGAATCATCATGTATTTTCCCCGTAACTAAGGAGCCAAAAAGAAAAATTGATTGGCAACCTTCATTTTTGAGTAAATTTGTTGCAATTTCAATATCTTTCCGATATTTTAACGGCACGTTAAGTTCCATTTTTTCACTTTATACTATTTTTTATATATTGTAAATTGCTTGTTTTATATGATTTTTTATATGTTATTTCTGACCGAACCAATTCTGTCGCCATTTCGTATAACATTCCGGCGGTACGCGACGTTTGGGCGGCCCAAATGCGGGTGTAGGGTGCAGGCGTGCCTGCCGGAGCAGGTGTAAACCCCGCCACCAGCCGCGTATGCCAAGCGCCCATATCGACCCCGAATGCAGAACCCGAAACCCACAGGGTTTCGGGCGGCCCAAATGCGGGGGTAGGGTGCAGGCTAGCCTGCCGGAGCAGGTGTAAACCCCGCCGCCAGCCGCGTATGCCAAGCGCCCATATCGACCCCGAATGCAGAACCCTAAGCCGCTTCCGGTATGCTACCGCGGAGCGGGTGTAAACCCCGCTGGCGGGTGCCGGCGGAGGCTTTCGAGACATTCGCGCCTAAAAATCACTACGGAAAGGCCGGGGTACTCTATCTCGGCGGCGAGGCGCGCCGTGTTTGCCTCAAGGTTTTTGGGGAGCGGTTCCAGTTC
>JAIRLY010000179.1 GCA_031259075.1 Dysgonamonadaceae bacterium
CATATCTGTTGTATTTTTAGAGAATGGCGGCAATGGCACTTGTGCCGCGAGACTTAATACTAACGTTAAACAAAATAACATAATAACCAATCTATTTTTCATTTGAAAATTGAATGAGGGTCATACAACTGTGAAACTATTTATAAATCAAAAAACGCTAAAGAGAACGTCTTTTTATAGCCTGAAATTAACATTATTTTCAAAAAGACTAATGTATAGAATTACACTATTGTCCGAATAAAATAAGGTTATTTTATAAAAACTGCCTCTTGAATCAAAAAAAGATAATTGCACCGTTCGGAAACTTCAATTATAGAAACCAAACATCCGTAATTTTTTGTAAAATAAACACGCAATTAAATTTAAGTAAGCAAATTAACGTAGATTTTAGCAATTAATGGCGGAGAAATGAGTAATAATGGTGGATAGCAGAAAAATTAAAGAATGTTGTCAATTAGCGTCATATCTGTCTTTAATCTTTTATCTTGAAATTTAGATTTTAAAAATTAAAGTTATACCTTTGTTGAAAAATAGTAGTGTTTCATAAAAAAACTTGCCGGTAAATATCCAAAAAAAGAATTGAACTAATTATTGAATAAAATAAACAATTCAGAATCATGCAAAAACCATCTATTCCTAAAGGGACGCGGGATTTTTCGCCTGAAGAAATGGCGAAACGTAATTATATTTTTGATACTATTCGCAGCGTTTTTCATCTATACGGATTCAAACAGATAGAAACTCCAGCGATGGAAAATCTTTCCACTCTCACGGGAAAATATGGTGAAGAAGGAGATAAATTGCTTTTTAAAATACTTAACTCCGGCGATTTCCTCAGCATCGCAAATCCCGACGATTTAAAAAACCGGAATTTAACCAAATTAACCAATCAAATATGCGAAAAAGGTCTTCGTTACGATTTAACAGTCCCTTTTGCTCGTTTTGTAGCGATGCACCGTAATGAAATCACATTTCCTTTCAAACGGTTTCAAATTCAACCGGTCTGGAGGGCCGATCGTCCTCAAAAAGGCCGTTACCGTGAATTTTTTCAATGCGATGCGGATATTGTAGGTTCTAATGCTTTGCTGAATGAAGTGGAATTGATTCAAATCATAGACGAAGTATACCAACGATTTGGAATGAATGTTTGCATCAAAATCAATAACCGGAAAATATTAAGTGGAATTATGGAGAAAATTGATGCAGCAGATAAATTGGCGGATATCACGGTAGCCATAGATAAACTGGACAAAATCGGTTGGGATGGAGTGAATGAAGAATTAAATTCTAAAGGAATCGAACCGGAAGCAGTTAAAAAATTACATTCATTTATTCTTTTAAATGGCTCTGACCGCGAAAAACGATCCACATTAAGAGCCGAACTTCAGTCATCTGAAACAGGAATGGAAGGCGTAGAAGAAATTGAAACTCTTTTCCAAAAAATTGATTTGTCGAAAATCAAGAACAAGGTAGAATTGGATTTGACGCTTGCCCGCGGCTTGAATTACTATACGGGAGCTATTTTTGAAGTAAAAGCCTTAGATGTCGAAATCGGAAGCATTACCGGAGGCGGACGTTATGATAATTTGACAGGTGTTTTTGGACTGATGAACGTTTCGGGAGTCGGTATTTCTTTTGGCGCCGATCGTATTTTCGATGTCTTGAATCAATTGAATTTATATCCGGAAAATTTAAATCAGCAAACCAAAGTCTTATTTGTAAATTTCGGAGAAAAAGAAGAAAATTATATTCTACCTATTTTGACCGAATTAAGAAAAGCCGGAATCAATACCGAAATTTACCCCGGTAAAGATAAATTTAATAAACAAATGACTTATGCAGTGAGTAATAAAATCCCTTATTTGGTAAAAATTGAAGAATCGGATATGCAAGAAGATAAAGCGCGTGTTAAAAATCTTCTCACAGGGAAACAGCAAATTATTGCAATTCAAGATTTATTAGAAATATTTCTATAGAAATGCGAAATAAATCATTTAACGTTGTCAAGTGTCAAATTGACAGATTTTTTTTTGGCACAATCTTCGCTATATTCAAGACGAATAAAATAACATTAATAAAAAATAATAAATAAATTTTTAATTATGAACATTAAACCATTAGCAGACAGAGTGCTGGTAAAACCGGCAACTGCCGAAGAGAAAACAGTCGGAGGTATCATCATCCCTGATTCAGCCAAAGAAAAACCTTTGAAAGGTGAAGTAATTGCAGTAGGTAACGGAACAAAAGATGAACAAATGGTTCTAAAAGCAGGCGATAAAGTACTTTACGGCAAGTATGCCGGAACTGAAATCGAACTGGAAGGAGAGCAGTATTTGATTATGCGTCAATCTGACATTTTAGCTATTATTTAAAAGTTCAAAGTGCACGATGCAAAATTGCATAGTGCATGAATTAAGAAAAAAGAGAGAAAATTTAAATTAAAGTAAAACAATTCGTACATTGTGCTCTTTGCACCGTGTACATTAATTAAAAATACTATGGCAAAAGAAATTAAATTTAATATTGATGCCCGTGATCTACTTAAAAAAGGAGTTGATGAATTGGCAAATGCGGTAAAAGTGACATTAGGTCCTAAAGGTCGAAATGTAATTATTGACAAAAAGTTTGGCGCTCCTCAAATTACAAAAGACGGAGTGACGGTAGCCAAAGAAATCGAATTAGCGGATTCTTTCCAAAACATGGGTGCTCAATTAGTAAAAGAAGTAGCTTCAAAAACCAATGATGACGCCGGCGACGGTACAACTACTGCGACCGTTTTAGCACAATCTATCATCAGTGTAGGAATGAAAAACGTAGCTGCCGGCGCTAATCCAATGGATCTAAAACGTGGTATCGACAAAGCTGTAGTCAAAGTCGTAAAATCATTGAAAGAACAATCCCAAGAAATTGGCGATGATTTCGGAAAAATTGAAAATGTCGCTAAAATCTCTGCAAACGGCGATGAAACAATCGGCGCTTTAATTGCAGAAGCTATGAAGAAAGTGAAAAAAGAAGGTGTTATTACCGTAGAAGAATCAAAAGGAATCGAAACGTATGTAGATGTAGTAGAAGGAATGCAATTCGACCGTGGTTACATTTCCGCTTATTTCGTTACTAATACGGAAAAAATGGAAGCCGACTTGGATAATCCGTACATCCTGATTTACGATAAAAAAATATCTATATTAAAAGATATACTTCCTATCCTCGAACAAACTGTTCAAACAGGACGGCCGATGTTAATCATTGCAGAAGACATCGAATCGGAAGCATTAGCTACTTTAGTTGTAAACCGCCTGCGCGGTTCGCTGAAAATTTGCGCCGTAAAAGCGCCCGGATTTGGCGATCGCCGCAAAGAAATGTTAGAAGATATTGCCGTTTTGACAGGAGGGGTAGTTATTTCCGAAGAAAAAGGATTAAAATTGGACGGTACTACCATTGATATGCTGGGAACAGCTGAAAAAGTGACAGTAAGCAAAGACAACACCGTGATTGTAAACGGCGCCGGTGAAAAAAATTTAATCGCGGCTCGTGTTGCACAAATCAAAGTACAAATTGAAAATACAACTTCCGACTACGATCGCGAAAAACTACAAGAACGTCTGGCAAAATTAGCCGGTGGAGTGGCAGTCCTTTATGTAGGTGCTCCTTCGGAAGTGGAAATGAAAGAAAAGAAAGACCGTGTAGATGATGCTTTAAGCGCTACGCGTGCGGCTATTGAAGAAGGAACTGTACCGGGTGGCGGTATTGCTTACATTCGTGCAATCTCGGCTTTAGACGGTTTAAAAGGTGAAAACGAAGATGAAACGACCGGCGTCGAAATCGTAAAACGCGCGATTGAAGAACCACTTCGTCAAATAGTTGAAAATGCCGGAAAAGAAGGTGCTGTAGTTGTTCAAAAAGTAAGAGAAGGGAAAGAAGACTTCGGTTACAATGCTCGTACCGATGTATATGAAAACTTGTATGCCGCCGGAGTAATCGATCCAACCAAAGTAACGCGCGTGGCTTTGGAAAATGCCGCCTCTATTGCCGGTATGCTTCTGACAACCGAATGTGTAATTACAGATAAAAAAGAAGAAAATCCGGCTCCTGCTATGCCTCCGATGGGTGGCGGTATGGGTGGAATGATGTAAGAAAGAAAAAAGAAAAGAGGGTATTCTCAAGAGAATACTCTCTTTTTGCATTGGTATGTAACTTTGATTCCAAAAATTTTGCGTCTTCTCTAAAAAACCGAAGAACCACAAAATATAATTCCATTTTGCAGATTCAGAACATAAATATTTAAATTTCAAGATAAAAAGAATCTGCTTGCTCCTTTTCGATTATTTAGCTTATCTTTGTAAATCAAATCGTATCAGAAGAGTAATTATGGAAACAAAAAAATACAAGCGATTACCTTACGGACATTCCGATTTCAAACGAATTATCTGTGAAAACTATGCTTACGTCGATAAGACTAAATACATAGAAATGTTGGAAAGAGAATCCAATCCCAACCAGTTTTTCATTCGTCCGCGCAAATTCGGAAAGAGTCTGTTTTTTATGACATTGTCATATTACTATGATCTCAACGAAGCGGAAAATTTTGAAAAACTGTTCGGTGATCTGTATATCGGAAAACATCCCACGCCCGAACGAAATTCCTATGC
>JAIRLY010000209.1 GCA_031259075.1 Dysgonamonadaceae bacterium
TGGCTGAAGAAGCCATGCAAACAATCATTGGTCATTTGAAATTTGCTTTTGAGATAACCGGAAAAACTACGCAACGAACCGAAATACCGGAATATCCATTGGATGCTATTCGCGAACTTCTGTTGAATGCTTTAATTCACAGGGACTATAAGAGTTCAACAGATATTCAGATAAAAATATTCGATCAACGAATTACATTTTTTAACCCCGGAGGGCTGTATGGCGACTTGACAGAAGATGAATTGAAAACAGATGCATACAGCGCAAGTACCCGTAACAAACAACTTGCAGAAGCTTTCTATCTGACGCATGATATTGAAAAATATGGCAGTGGTTTCACCCGTATCAGGAAACTGATTACCAATTATCCTACGATGACTTTTAGCTTTCATAGCAGAGGAGATGGTTTTGTATCGGAATTGCATTATACGCTGCAAAAAAATTCTACCAAAGGCGATATAATTTTTGATTGGCTAATAGATTCATTAGGACGACAAAACCGTTTAATTACTAATGAGGGAGTAAATCCCGAAAGTGAGGGACTAAATCCCGAAAGTGAGGGACTAAATTTCCAAAATGAGGGAGTAAATCCCGAAAGTGAGGGACTAAATCGATTATTCGAATTAATTAAAATTTATCCTGGAAAAAGAATTCCTTTTTTTGAATCGGAGCTAAATATCCCTCAAAAAACCATTGAACGCTGGATAAAGAAACTTCGCAACGAACATAAAATTATTTATACCGGTTCCAGTAAAACGGGGGGATATTATGCAAACAATTAATGGCGTAATTTAAAATAAAACGGGTATCAATAGAATTATGAACTCGTCTAAAACACGATGGACTTCGTATCAAATTGCAATTGCAAAGTGAACAAGTGTAAGAAATACAGTAAGAGATGAAAGTAGTTATTTTAGCAGGAGGATATGGAACACGTCTTTCCGAAGAAACGGAATTACGTCCTAAACCGATGGTGGAAATTGGAGGCAGGCCGATTCTTTGGCACATCATGAAAATCTATTCCTTTTGGGGATTCAATGAATTTGTAGTACTTACCGGCTATAAATCTCATGTCATCAAGGATTATTTTTTGAACTATTATACGCGCTATTCCGATATCACGATTGATATGGCAAATAATGCTGTTGAGATTCACAATCATCGGAATGAACCATGGAAAGTTACGATGCTCTATACCGGACAGGACACCATGACCGGCGGACGACTTCTGCGAGCTAAGGAGTTTTTAAATGATGAACCGTTTATGCTTACCTATGGAGACGGAGTAAGTGACATCAATATTGCCGAGCTTTTGGCTTCGCACAAAAAAGCCCGTAAAACAGTAACAGTCACTTCTGTTCAACCTCAAGGAAGATTCGGCGCATTATCCTTTGGGAAGGATGAAAACAACAGTTCTTTCCTTTACGGAAAAACCGGTGACATACGGCACAAGGATATGCTGGTATCAGCCATACAAAAGGCTGAGCCGGATATTCTTCTGCATCTTGCGGCTCAACCTTTGGTGCGACTTTCTTATCAGCAACCTGCCGCTACCTACGAGACCAATGTTATGGGAACAGTAAATATTCTTGAAGCGGTGAGATTGACTCCGTCGATCCGTTCTGTTGTAAACGTAACCACCGACAAAGTTTATGAAAATAAAGAATGGCACTGGGGTTATCGCGAAAACGAGAATTTATGTGGCTTTGATCCTTATTCGAACAGTAAATCATGCAGTGAACTGGTGACGGCAGCTACCGGAACTCTTTTTTTTCAACAGATAATGTTGTTGCTCTCTCTACTGCCCGTTCAGGAAACGTAATTGGTGGTGGTGATTATGCAATAGACCGGATTATACCGGATTGTATTCGTTCTGTGATGTGCGGAGAAAAAATTATTTTGCGAAATCCACATTTTATTAGACCATATCAGCATGTGTTAGACTGTCTTTCCGGCTATCTTATACTGGCAAAAGCACAATATGATAATCCCGGACTTGCAGGGGCATATAATTTTGGGCCGAAGGAAGAAAGTTGTGTTACTAACAGCCGGCTTGCAGAATTATTTTGTTTGGCATGGGGTGAAAGTATATGGACGGTTCAAAATGATAATGGACCACACGAAGCAGGTTTACTCAAACTTGATTGCTCAAAAGCGAAAGCAATATTAAAATGGGAACCGTATTGGAATATCGGAACAGCAATAGAAAAAACAGTAGAATTTGCCCGGTGTAAAGATGATAAAGAACGTATATATTGCCTTAACAACCAGATAAAAGAATATTTCGGACGGATATGATTATATCAGACACAAAAATCGACGGAGTAAAGATTATTCAATCGGGACCGTTCAGGGATGAGCAGGGATTTTTCAACAGGATTTTTTGCAGGGAAGAGCTTGCTGCAAATTCAGATTAAAATATTCGACCAGCAAATTGTGTTAAGAACGTTTGATTGCCCCGATTTTTAACAAAAGCGCTCGTTTTTAGAGCCGAATTTTTGACATTTTCACTGTAATTTTGCGAAAAAGGTGATTTTATGAATATCGAAACTCAGCATATAGAATTTAAATCAAATTTCAATGAAGAAGTTATTGAAACTTTGGTAGCCTTTTCCAACACAAAAGGAGGGCGGGTATTGGTAGGCGTTACCGATAATGGGCATCCTGCTAAAGGGTTTACGACAGGTAAGGAGAGCATTCAAAAGTGGTTGAACGAAATAAAGACCAAAACGCAGCCGTCTATTATTCCGGACGTAAATATAATTGATTATGAGGGTATTGATGTCGTAGAATTTTCTATTCCGGAATTTCCGGTAAAACCGGTAGCTTTTCGTGGCCGGTATTTCAAACGAGTGAAAAATTCAAATCACCAGTTGAGTTCGATAGAAATTTCGGATATGAGTTTGCAATCGCTTCAGATTTCGTGGGATTCATATCCTGCGGCAAATGTAACGTGGGATGATATTGATATTGAAAAGGTCAAGAAATTTATAAACAAAGTAAACGACACCGGCAGATTTTATTTTTCGGGCGTTCCCGAAGATGATTTGAAAAAACTTCGTTTGCTCAATAACGGCAAAATCACGAATGCAGCTTTACTGCTTTTTGCAAAGGAAAGCATCACTTATAACGTTCACTTGGGCAGATTTAAGACGCCGGAAATGATTATTGATGACAAGATGTTACGACTGCCGCTGTTTGAGGTAGTTGAAGAAACAATGAAATACTTGATTTCGCAACTGAAAGTAGCTTTTGAAATCAATGCTTACCCAACGCAACGTACCGAAATTTTTGAATATCCGCTAAAAGCATTGAAAGAAACAGTATTGAACGCGATTATTCATCGCGATTATCTTAGTCCGATAGATGTGCAAATAAAAATTTTTGACCAAAAAATCACATTTTTCAACCCGGGTGGATTGATGGGAAACCTGACTGTTGAAGACTTAAAACACGATAATTATCAAGCGTATGCTCGTAATCGTTTGCTCGCTGAGGCTTTTTATTTAACGGGCGATATTGAAAAATACGGTACCGGTTTTACTCGAATACGAAAAGAAATCGCGGCATATCCGACTATGAAAATTGATTTTGCGGAAATCCCCAATGGTTTCCTTGTCACTTACAGTTATACAGAACAAAAAGCAAATACAATCAACCGGAAAACCGGACTAAAAACCGGACTAAAAACCGGACTAAAAACCGGACTAAAAACCGGACTAAAAACCGGACTAAAAATAGACGAAGTTGATAATCAAATTATACGCTTAATTGCGGTAAATAAACACATTACGACTTCTGAAATTGCAAAAAATATAAATAGAGGAATCTCCACAACTAAAGAGAGAATAGCTAAATTAAAAAAACAAAATATTATTCAGCGTGCCGGTTCTCTAAAAAATGGGTATTGGATAATTGTCGAAAACTCTAAATAAATAGTGTTTGTCCGAAAAC
>JAIRLY010000246.1 GCA_031259075.1 Dysgonamonadaceae bacterium
TTCCGGCAATTCCGGCGTAATCTCAGTTGATGAAAACGGTAAGATGACAGCCTGTCCGACTAAGGATCTCTCAGCTACAATTGCGATTATTTTGGAAGACGGTTCGGTTTTTTATTATAGTCAAATTACGCGAACGGCAGTTCATCCATTTATATTAATTGGAGTAGCAGACAGCGAGGTTAGCATAGGTCAAAATTCAGTGAAAAAAATAGGAGCTATCCTTAGAGATTATGTCGGTTCACCAAATGGATTTAATCTGGCGACACTGACCTACGCTATGGATGATGACGGAAATACGGGATCGATGGTTACTCCCGGCGGTTGGTTTCGAGCAGGAGCAACGCCCGGTGCTGCGACTGTTACGGCTACGGCTAAAGACGAAGACGGTGAAACGTTTACAGGTACCATTACAGTTACTATTTTGGGACCGCCATCTGCCGAAACACAGCCTTATGTAACAGCTTCTACCAATTGGGCTACTTTAGATCCTGCGCTTGATTATGCAGGAGGCGATGGTACGGAAGCGAATCCCTATCAAATCAGCAGTGTCCGTCAATTTAAAAAATTGGCAACGGATATTGTGTTATTGGGTTCTACGGAAACTACCTACCAAAAATATTTCGAATTGACTACCGATTTGGATTTTTCGGATGATAATACAGTTACGAATACATTAATAGGCACTTTTTACGGAACGTTCGACGGCAAAGGACACTTGATTAAAAATTTGAACATAGATGGCACCGGAAAAACCGCTATTTCTCTTTTTCAAGTATTAGCTTATGGCGAGATTAAAAACTTGGGCCGTGAAGGTGGAAGCATTACGGATACAAACGCTACTACTCCCACCGTTGCGGCAGGTGGAATAATCTACTCAATGACTAACGGCGGAAAATTGACGAATTGCTACAATTCATCTTCTATTAATGGTTGTTATTACGGTGGCGGTTTGCTATGGGCGATGTCGGTAGCGGCGAGCATTGAAAATTGCTACAACATTGGAGATATCACTACTAATCGATATTCCGGAGGACTAATAGGAACGTGCGGTAGTGGAAATCTAAACATAATCAATAGTTACAATTATGGAAATATTTTTGGCAAAGCTCTTTACAATGGTGGTCTTATAGGAATACTTAATACTCCCATAGGTAAGAAACAAATCTTAAATGCTAATAACGTTTTCAATTTCGGTAATGTTGCTACTTCTACCAGTAATACTATAGGTTCTATTCTGGGGCTTATTGCCGAAGAAATAAACAGCTCTTTAATAGAAGTAAATGCTACAAATCTCTATTCAAGGCCGGATGTAGTATCAAATAATAGTGTAATCAAAAGCAATCAACCCATTGGTTGGGATACCTCAGCAAGAGAAGCTATTAAAAATGCTATTCTTGCTGCGAATCCGACATTTGAAAACCCAAAATACACGCTCGCATACAGTAAATCTCGGGCTTTCGCGGCCGAACTTGGCGGCGCGTTCAAATACGCTTCCGAACGCACACCCAAATTGGCTTGGGAAAAATAAAAAAACGTCGAAGCATTTTTCTTAAATTGATGACCGTCTCCGCTCTGTCGAACGAAGCGCGAAGGCACGAAGGGGCGAAAGCACGAAAGGGCAAAGGCACGAAAGCACGAAGGCACGAAGGCACGAAAGCACGAAAGCACGAAAGGATTTGATTATCCATTAGAACAGGGATTTTTAAATAATTACTTTCGTGCCTTCGCCCTTTCGCCCTTTCGTGCCTTCGTGCCTTCGCCCTTTCGTGCTTTCGTGCTTTCGCCCTTTCGCCCTTTCGCCCTTTCGCGCGTTTGCCGGAATCGATTGCGGTCCGTTTGTGTGTTATTTGGAAATTTAATGTTAACTTTGCCGAATAAAAATAATTATGTAAAATGGATTTAACGGGAATAAGAAATATTGTTTTCGATTTAGGCGGCGTTTTGATTACTTTGGACAGAGAGAAAGCCGTTCGTCGTTTTAAAGAAGCCGGTTTGGAAAATGCAGAAAAATTATTAGATCCGTACCATCAAAAAGGAATTTTTCTTGAATTGGAAGAGGGAAAATTGTCGCAAGAAGAATTTTACGAAGCGCTACGAAAAGAGGCCGGCAAATATATCTCAAACGAAGCAATTGACAGCGGTTGGTTTGGATTTTTGAAAGAAGTTCCTGAATATAAATTGGATATGTTGGAAGATTTAAGAGAGCGGGGATACCGGTTGTATCTTTTGAGCAATACAAATCCCATTGTTATGGACTGGGCGCTTTCATCTGCCTTTTCGTCCAAAGGTAAAAGTTTAGATCTATATTTTGACAAACTTTATCTTTCGTACCAAATCGGCTGCACGAAACCGGCAGCTAAAATTTTCGAAGAGGTATTTAAAGATTCCGAAATAATACCGGCTGAAACCTTGTTTATTGATGACGGCAGCGCAAATATTGAGATGGGAAAAAAATTAGGAATGAAAACGTATCAACCATTGAACGGCGAAGATTTCAGACCTATATTCGGATTATAAGATTAACACGGGTTCGATTTTTCGGACAGTTCCTTACATTTGAGATTCTAAAAGGGAGATTATTGGAGCAAAAAACTCCCACAGGTAAATGTAAAAAACTGTGGGAGCCGTTTAATGAGATTAGCTGGTGTGTTCAGATACGTTTGGCTGAACGAAAATTATTTTTCCGGATACAACAGACAGAAAAATTATGCACAGCATCAAACTCATTATCGTTTAATTAACAAAAAACCGGATAATTCCATGTTATTAAGGCATGGGAACACTTATTTATGCTTGAAGTAACATGAAAGTAATTATCCGGTTGAAAAAAAGATGATGTTTTTGAGTATTATATTTATTAAAAATAACAACTGTTTTTTTCATTTTTTATGTCTTTTACATATACCTTTACAAAAGTAAAGGTTTATTTCGTTTTTATCACCGCTATTTTGTATCAAATATTAAACAAACTGTTTATATTTCTGACACAGTCCACGAATGAACGATATGAACGGAGGCATCCACTTGAAGTTCTTCCAATCTCTTTAGATCTGTTTCCAAAACAACGACGCATTGTTTTTGAATTAGATTCATATCCAAGGATTTATTGTATATTTCTACAAAATCATATTTTAAAGCTTCCGATACTAATTGTAACAAGTCAATATTAATGCTCTTGCGATGAAAGATAGAGTAGGCATTTGACCGGCTACAATGGATTGCAGCTGCAAAATCGTTCATATTTATTCCTCGCTCTTTTACTTTTTGTTCGATCAACCGCCCGATATGAGAATTACTGTTCATAAATTGTATTTTATTCGCACAAATCAAATCAAGGATTTTAATGATGAATTATATTATTTGTCTTTTTATTATCATTTCCATCCGTTCACAATTTCATTTTCACCGCAAATGTATACGTTTCTTTTTTTCTAATGGCTACTGTTTTGTATAGAAAATTAAACAATTTGTTTATATTTTTGACACCATCCAAGAACGAATTATGCGAACAGAGTTATTGGCTTGAAATTCTTTTAGTTTCTTTACGTCGGCTTCCAAGACAATTACGCATTGTCCTTGATTCGTGTTTAAAGATTTATTGTATATTTCTACAAAATCGTAATCCAAAGCTTCCGATATCAATTGTAATAAATCAATGTTTATACTTCTACGACGAAAAATCGAATAAGCATTTGGTCGGCTACAATGGATTGCAGCTGCAAAATCGTTCATTTTCATCTTTCTCTCCTTTACTTTTTGTCTGATCATCGATCCGATGTGAAAATTATTATTCATGATTTATATAATTTAATGTGTTTTTTTTGATATTACAAAGATAGATCGTATTTGACTATGATTTTTAGCAATTTTCATCCCAAAAATGGCTGTTTTTAACAGAAAAATAGTTGAAAACAGTAAAAAAATAGTCTATTTTTACTATTTATTGAGAAGAATGTAAAATAATTTGCTAAAACAAATTATTTTGTATCATTATATTTGATAACTATTTCAATATATGGACAATAAACCACGAATGACATCATTAGAATTTGGTCCGCAATTATCCGTAAAAAATCACTGAACACGTAAGAGTTATCCGGGCAACTTCTCAATTCCAAAAAAAATAATTAACGAATGAACACCTAAGTAGTCTTTCTCCACCCGTTCCTTTCCTTTTGAATAAGAAAGAGCAGGTGGAAATTAGCAGGTTGCGAGGTGTTTCAAAACACAAGAAAGATGATGAAAAATGTTAAAATAAAGGAGCTACCTAAAACACCCCGGAATACCTGCTTTCGTTCTGTTTAAAATTCTATTATCGTTTTATAATATTTCTAATCTTAATTTGCTACAAAAATATAGGTTTATTTCTTTTCTATAACTGTTATTTTGTATAGAATATTAAACAAACTGTTTAATATTTTGGACACTATCTATTATATAATTTTTTTTAACATTACAAAAATGGAATATATTTGATTGTAATTCTCGGTAATATTTTTCATCAAAGGAAGTATTTTTAACAAATATGGTAAAAAAGAGTAAAAAAATTGTCTGTTTTTACTTTTCTACTGAAAAAAAGGCGATGTAAAAAATCCATTAAAATAAATTATATTTGTATCATTATTCGACAACTGTTTCAATATATGGAAATTACGAAGAACATGGGATTTGGTTTTTTTTCGTTGGATGACCCTGATTTTTATTATTCTCATCCCATCCATAAAGACAATATACCTTTGTATTATATCATTTGGATTCAAGAAGTAGATCCGTATTTGTCTTCGGAAATAAAAGAAGTATTGCATGTAAAAGAGGATTCCATTTTACTTATAGACTCTTATCTAGTTCCTATTTTCTTCAATATGAACCTGAAAGGTAAATTGATTGTTTTTTCTGAATCGTTTTGTAAAACAAAAGAAAATACCAATCTTTTGAAACTCGTCTTTTTTCATAACAATTCGGATGGAGTGATTGTTATTGAACCGTTTAGAGATATTCAACGGAAATGTATGAAATTAATAGAAAAGGAGTATGTTTTAGCTCACGATAAATTTCATTCATCTATAATACTCAATCTCTTATCTAATTTTTTATTATTATCTACGCATTATACTTATTATGATGAACAACTTGTACAAAGCCGTTTCATTGATTATGCCGTATATTTTGAAGAATTAGTGGAAATGTATTCTCTAAGGGAAAAAAAAGTCTCTTTCTATGCAAAAAAAATAGGCGTCACAGAAAAAACCTTGACTAAATCGTTACAACTAATCTTTAATAAGTCGCCGAAAGATATTATCAAAAACAGAATTATATTTGAATCTATTCGTTTATTGATATTTAGCGATAAAAATATTACACAAATAGCTCATGAAACAGGATTTGATGTATCGTATTTTCATAAATTTTTTTTCCATAATACCGGACTTGCTCCTAAATTGTTTAAAGAAAAATATGTTGAAATCTTAAAAATGGCAAAGCATGTCTGATAAAATTCCACGTTATAAAGTAAAATCATTATTACGTTCGCGTGAGTTTGAGATAACTTCTCTTCAGGACTTTTATTTTGCAAAAAAGGCAAAAGAAAAATTATTTAAGCCTCACCGAGTTTCTTTTTATACGCTTATTTGGTTTAAAGGCGAAAATAATTTTTTTTATGTAAACGGAGAAAAATTAAGAATGGATAAAGACAATTTACTGATTCTGAATAAAGACGTTGTTCATCGCTTTTACAAGGAAACCACAGAAGGAGAAATTATTCTTTTTTCCAATGGCTTTTTCACGAATACGCAGGAAAAGACCGATTTTATAAACTCTTATCCGTTATTTAAAAATGCTTATTCCGTTATTAAACCTCATTCGGAGAACTTTCTTTCGCTTTTGGAAATCTATTTCTCTTTTATGACAGAAAAAATCGACAATAATAAAAATCGTGAATTATCCGTATTGAGAAATTTGTTGCATAATTTATTGATGTTAACGGAACGAGAATTTAAATGTCAGCGAAAAATATTCGGTAAATCACTTTTCTCCGGTTATATCGTTCAATTTAAATCGTTGCTAAATGAACATTATAAAACGCAAAAGCAAGTGCATTTTTACGCAAATGCAATGAAAATAACCGAACGAAAATTATCAACAATCGTTTCAAAAACATTAGGAATATCGCCAAAAGAATACATAAATGAGAAAGTTTTTAGGGAAGCGAAACGATTGTTAAAATATTCTACTCTTGATGAAAAGGAAATTGCAAACATAATCGGTTTTGATCTGACTTATTTTGTTAAGTTTTTTAAAAAACATAACGGTACAACTCCCAGCTATTTTCGAAATCATTTGTAATAAGCATTTCTTGAAATTTTCATAATGAGAAATATAAATCTTCTGCCCTCCGCTCTTTTCCGGCGGCAGTCTCAAAGAATGAATTTCAAATAGTCGCATCAACTTCAAAAAAAGATTTAGCCCAAAACTTGTGAAATTAAAGGAATATCGGAATTTATTTGTACTTTTGCGCCCTGATAAAAACAGGTAAAATCTTTTAAGAAAATGCAGAAAATCAGAAATATCGCCATTATAGCCCATGTCGATCACGGCAAAACGACTTTAGTAGATAAAATGTTGTTAGCGGGTAAACTTTTCCGGGACGATAAAGCAGAGTTAGACCAATTCCTCGACAGTAACGATTTGGAAAGAGAACGCGGTATCACTATCCTTGCCAAAAACGTGTCTATCAATTACAAGGAATATAAAATCAATATTATTGATACTCCGGGACATGCCGATTTTGGAGGTGAAGTCGAGCGAGTATTAAACATGGCCGATGGAGTGCTTCTTTTGGTGGATGCTTTTGAAGGACCAATGCCTCAAACTCGTTTTGTGCTCCAAAAGGCGATTGCTTTAGGATTAAAACCGGTGGTCGTAATCAATAAAGTAGACAAGCCGAACTGCCGTCCGGAAGAAGTACAGGAAATGGTTTTCGATTTGATGTTTTCGTTGGATGCAACCGAAACGCAATTGGATTTTGCCACTATCTACGGATCGGCCAAACAAGGCTGGATGTCGAACGAATGGAAAACGCCTTCCGGCAATATTTATCCGTTACTGGACGCTATTATTGAGCATATTCCCGCTCCGAAAGTACTGAAAGGAACGCCGCAAATGCAAATCACCTCTTTGGATTATTCCAATTATGTAGGTCGAATCGCCATCGGCCGTATCCACAGGGGAGAACTAAGAGAGGGTATGGATGTGGCCTTGTGCAAAAGAGATGGTTCGATCCTGAAATCCAAAATTAAAGAACTGAATGTTTTCGAAGGATTAGGAAGAACGAAAGTAACTTCCGTAAAATCGGGCGATATTTGCGCAATTATAGGAATTGAAGGTTTTGAAATCGGAGACACAATTACCGATTTGGAAAAGCCCGAACCTTTGGCTCCTATCGCCATCGACGAACCAACCATGTCGATGTTGTTCACTATCAACGATTCTCCTTTTTTCGGTAAAGATGGAAAATATGTAACTTCCCGCCATATTTACGAACGGTTGATGCGCGAACTGGATAAAAATCTGGCGCTTCGCGTGCTCCCTTCCGATTCTGCAGACGCTTGGATTGTGTACGGACGAGGCGTACTTCATTTGTCGGTTTTGATAGAAACCATGCGCCGTGAAGGTTACGAACTGCAAGTTGGTCAACCTCAAGTAATTGTCAAAGAAAAAGAGGGCGTCAAATTAGAACCGGTCGAACAATTAACGATCAATCTACCGGAGGAATATTCCAGCCGGATCATTGATATGGTTGCCAAACGAAAAGGAGAAATGCTGTCGATGGAACGTAAAAACGATCGTATCCATTTGGAATTTATTATTCCTTCCAGAGGAATTATCGGACTGACCAACAATCTATTAACAGTTTCTGCCGGCGAAGCGGTTATAGCGCATCGTTTTCTGGAATACCAACCTTGGAAAGGCGAAATTGAAAAACGTCAGAATGGCTCAATTATCGCGATGGAAACCGGAAACGCTTTTGCTTACGCACTCGACAAATTACAGGACAGGGGAAGATTTTTTATTCATCCGCAAACCGATATTTATGCCGGACAAATCGTTGGTGAACATTCCAAAGAAGGTGATTTAGTCGTAAATGTAACCAAATCGAAAAAATTAACGAATGTCCGCGCTTCCGGAAGCGACGAAAAAGTACATCTTGCTCCTCCCGTGATTTTTAGCTTAGAGCAGGCACTGGAATATATTAAGGAAGATGAGTATGTGGAATTAACCCCGCTTTCCATGCGGTTACGGAAAATAATTTTGGACGAAAACGAACGAAAACGGCTGAATAAGATTCGCTAAATAGATGATCGAAAGAAAAAAAATATTGCTTCGTACTTCTTGGATCAGTGTTCTGGGAAACGCTTTTTTATCGGTGTTGAAAATACTGATTGGAATTGTTTCAAACAGTTTAGCAGTATTGAGCGACGGCTTGGATTCGGCTTCCGATGTGATTACATCTCTGATTATGTTGATTACAACTCCGATTATCAGCCGGCCACCCAATTCCAAATTTGCTTACGGACAGGAGCAAGCCGAACACGTAGCTTCTACTATTCTTTCTTTTGCCATCTTCTTCATGGGCGGACAAATGTTTATTACTTCCATTCAAAAAATAATCCGTCCGGAGAACACAGAACTGCCTTCGCCGATTGCTATTTGGGTAACGATCGTCTCAATAACAGGCAAATTGCTTTTGGCGCTTTATCAATTCCGGCAAGGGAAAAAAGTAGATTCATCCATGTTGATAGCCAATGCTATTAATATGCGAAACGACGTGATCATTTCGGGCAGCGTATTGCTGGGGCTTGGTTTCACTTTCGTCCTGCAATTGCCGATACTTGACCCCATTGTAGCTCTCCTGATTAGTATTTATATTATTTATTCGGCCATCGGCATATTTAAAGACGCCAATATCGTTTTAATGGACGGAATATCGGACACTTCCATTTACGAAAAAATAATCAAGGCGGTAGAACACGTTTCCGGCGCAAGTAATCCGCATCGCATCCGTTCCAGTCAAATCGGAAATATGTACAATATCGTACTGGACATTGAAGCCGACGGCGCTATTACACTTACGGAAGCGCATCGTATCGCTCAAGAAGTAGAAGAAAGCATCAAAAAATCGGTAGAGAATGTATATGATATTGTAGTTCACGTCGAGCCGAAAGGAAACAAACATTGTGAAGAAAAATACGGCGTAAACAAGGACAACATCGGCTATCCGGAATAATATTTACTCGCTTTTTACAAGTACATAGTTTTCTGCTAATTCTCCGGTAATTATTTCACCTTCCAAGTCTAATTGGGTCAACGTATTTTTACCCACTTTATAACAGGAAGGCCCATCCTCCATATTATTCAGAATAATTAAACTATCAGCTTCATTCCACTGGAAAGTTCCGGTTTCACTAAAAGAGGCGTTTTCTTTATCTATATATTGCCAATCCAACTTATAAGTAGTATCGGCAAGTAAAGTAATTTGTGTTTGAATACCTTCACAATCGGCACAAGGAAGAATGCCCGTATATTTACCAAGCCAATCTGCTGAAAATGAAGTAGAAACAACAGATTCTGTTTTCCTGTTTAATTTACACGCACTCATTCCCGTCATTAAAAGAACGACACTTAACATAATAATAATTTTGTTCATAATTTTTTAATTATTAATTAATATATAAAATAAAAATAAATTCTGAAAAACACAATGCTTTTTAGTTAATTTCCAATGGATTATCAATTTTTTCTTTCAATAAAGCAATATCCAATACTTCCTGAATATCGCCCACAAAATGAAAACACAAACCACTTAAATAGAGAGCGTTAATTTCATTTATATCTTTTTTGTTTTCCTTACTCAAAATAATCTCTTTGATACCGGCGCGTTTGGCGGCCAATATTTTTTCCTTAATGCCTCCTACCGGAAGAACTTTTCCACGTAGAGTCATTTCTCCGGTCATTGCCAAATTCGGTTTTACTTTTCGCTGGGTAAAAGCAGAAACGAGAGCGACCGTCATAGTAATACCGGCACTCGGACCATCTTTTGGAATAGCCCCTTCGGGAACATGAATGTGTTCGTTCCATTTTTCAAAAACTTCTTCCGAAATATTCAGCCGGGAAGCATGCGCTTTAATATATTCTAAAGCCAAAACGGCAGACTCTTTCATTACATCTCCCAAATTACCGGTTAAAGTTAACTTAGACCCTTTTCCTTTACTCAAACTTGCTTCAATAAACAGGATTTCACCTCCTGCCGCCGTCCATGCCAAACCGGTAACTACTCCTGCATAATCGTTCCCCTCGTATTTATCCTTAGAATACTCCACAGCACCTAAAAATTCGTATAAATCTTTAATTTCCAATTTTTTCGGATAATCGGCATTTTCCGCAAGCGCCCGCGCAATTTTACGTGCAATTTTAGCAATTTTTTTATTTAATTCCCTTACACCCGATTCGCGGGTATAGGATTCAATAACAGCGATTACCGTTTTTTTCGGAATATCGAATTTGAATTTAGGTATTCCATGATTTTCCATTTGCATGGGAAGTAAATGTCGTTTGGCAATCTCTACTTTTTCCTCCGTAATGTAACCGCTAACATTGATCAATTCCATTCGATCCAATAAAGGTTGAGATACTGTATTTAAGGAATTGGCGGTAGCAATAAACAATACTTTCGACAAATCAAAATCCATGTCCAGGTAATTGTCGTGAAACGCAAAATTTTGTTCCGGATCCAGTACTTCCAATAAGGCGGCGCTTGGGTCTCCTTTATAATCTTGTCCGACTTTATCAATTTCATCCAAGATGACCACCGGATTGGAAGACCCTGCCTTTTGAATTCCTTGAATAATCCGTCCCGGCATAGCTCCGATATAAGTCCGGCGATGACCTCGAATTTCCGCTTCATCGTGCAAACCACCCAAAGACATCCGAATGTATTTTCGACCCAAAGCCTCGGCAATGGATTTACCCAATGATGTTTTTCCCACTCCCGGAGGGCCATGCAAACAAATAATAGGAGATTTCATATCGCCTTTCAATTTCAGGACTGCCAAATGTTCGAGAATCCGTTCTTTTACCTTTTCCAAGCCAAAATGATCTTTATCTAAAATTCTCTTAGCTCGAATCAGATTAAAATTATCTTGAGTATAAGTATTCCAAGGCAAAGACAAAATAGTTTGAACATAAGAAGCTTGTGTGGAATAATCAGGCGAGTGCGGATGCAATCGCTCTAATTTTTTCAATTCTTTATCGAAAAGTGAACGCTGTTCCGGAGTAAAATTGACTTTCTCCACTTTTTCTTTAATTTCTTTAATCTCAATATCTTGAATACTTCCACCCAATGCTTCCTGAATATTTTTCATTTCTTGTTGGAGAAAATATTCGCGTTGTTGTTTATCAATATCTACTTGTGTTTTCTTGCGGATTGATTCTTTTATTTCCAACAATTGCAATTCGTGATCCATCAAGGAAAGCAATTTGTTGTATCGCTCTTTCAAATCGTCGCAAGCGATGATTTCCTGTTTCTGTTCAATCGACGCATCCACACTTGTAAAAGCCAGATTAGCAATATAATTATAATCTTTCGTTTTTCGTAGCGAATCCAATACAAATTTGGGCAATCCTATTTTGCACATGATAATATGAAGCATTTTATCTTTCAGGGCCTTCATTTGTTCTTTAAATTCCTTATCCGATTTAGACGGAAAAATATCCTCCAATAAAGAAAATCTACCTTTCAAATAAGGATCTTGACTCGCAATTTCAGTCAACAGAACTCGTTTTTCACCCATCAATAAAACAGTTGTAGTATCATTATCTTCTCTTCCGACATTAATAATTTGGGCGATTAAACCAACCGGATATAAATCATCGAAACCCGGATCATCTTTATTTGCGTCTTTTTGGCAGAAAATGCCTATTATCCCACCCTTTTTCTGAATATCTTCTATCAATTTCAACGACTTGGACCGTCCGATATTCACCGGAGTGGGCGCACCCGGAAAAAATATCATATTTTTCAACGGCAAAACAGGGATTATTTTATCTGTCATTTCGAAATTTATAGATTTTTTCTCAATAACGATTTCTATTGGGGATGAAATTATGTCATCTTTCATACATTCTTATTATAAAATTTTATCTATGGATTATTTTGTCAATATCTGTGCCAAATATATAAACTTTTAAGTAAATTTGAATGTTTTTTTTATTTAATCATTCAAATAAAGTTTGTATCTAACTGTTAAAGTAATTAAGGAGGATTTTATTATGAAATTAGTAAATGTAGCCATTTTCACATTTCCTAACGATGCAGCCGTTTTGGAAAGTATTTTATCTGCGGAAAAAATCGAGTATTTTTTAAATAATACAGATTCTGCAATTATTGTTCCGGGTAGTGGAGCAACTCTTTCCGTCAATGAGAAAGACTTGCAAAAAACAATAAAAGTAATCAAAGAAGCCGGATTTGAAAAGAACTTATTGACGGACAGTTTGTAAATTTTCTTACATGGCAAACGCATTTTAAGGTTTTGCCCGGTTGTGTTCCGGATGTTTGATAGAATTGCAAAAGCCCTCCTGTAGAAAAAATAAGTTCCTTACAGGAGGGCAGCAACCAGCTAATCCGCATGTCGTTGACATGCGGTTATAAAAATCAAGTCCTTTCAGAACTTTTGAGACGGATTGGAAACAAAATACGGATAGAACATTTCTCCGACAAATAGCACCTCAAAAAAAATTTAGCCCTTTTCTTTGTTTTTCTAAAAGATCTCACTATTTTTGCGTGGTTTTTAAACAAATTTATCAATTTTTTATAAAGAAACAGATACTATTTTTAACATTACATATTAATTAAGAAAGCGTTAGCTTATATTCTTGTGATAGAAATCTCAACAGTTTCAGCAACAACAAGAATAAGTAAGTCAGCGCTCACGTTGGGTGCGTGGGCATAACTTATTTGTTGTTGTGGGTAGTTGAGAACCTCTATCACGGATAAAGTTGAAAGTCCCACGCTTCTTATTTTTAAACCGCTTCTCTTCGGGACCTGAAAGCGAACTAAGAACTAAGAGTTATGAGTTAAGAATGGACACCGCCTCCTGTATCACTATAGTTTATTCCGGCGAAGGTAAAGACAACTGTTCGAATCA
>JAIRLY010000300.1 GCA_031259075.1 Dysgonamonadaceae bacterium
TTATTCTAAATTTAATCTGCCAACAGCTCCGACGCCTGCACAGGTTACTACTGTACCTTTTGTTGCAACGGCGGTAACAGGGTCTATAACGTAGATTGCCAGCTGTGAACTGTCGGCTCAACTACCAGACGGTTTTAAGCCCGATGTAGGAAAAATTCGAGTGTACAAGCAGTTTCCGTTTTTGTCGGTCGCACTACCGATGGAGGTGCCGACAATTTTGACCGTAACGCCTGCAAGAGATTGCTTGTCGGAACAACCTGTTACTGTCCCGCTTATGCTTTGAGCTTTCGATATAACTGCCACAAATAAAAGGAAATAACATACACAGAATATCGTTCTATAATGATTCATAAATTGTCAAAATTAAACAGAATAAAGGTGCGGCAGGCGAAAATGCTGCACAATCAATCCCAATTTATGGAGATTTTATTATTATACGCTAATCATTAATAGGTATGTGGGTATGTGTCAGTTCCTCCTTTTTTATAGAAGTGTTTTTACTTTTGCATCTGTACGGGTCTTTGCATATTCGAGACAATGCCGTTTCTTTAAAAATCAAAAATAGCATATAACCGAATCCGGTTATACACCATTTTCAATTTTTGATTTGAGATGGACGGCTTTTAATAACGCCTACCTTTTATCCGCAATGCCCACTTGTTCCCATTTGGAGGATTCCGTACTCAGTTTGACTTTCTTTTTAATTTCCTGATACTTCGTCCGAACCTCAAGCAATTTTTTATTGGCATCTTTGGATATGGGTCTTGCTTCATCTAAAAGTCGTTCTACCTCTTGATTTTGTTTGTTCAAAATCTCTTTTTCAGTCTCTAATTCACTGATTAATTGCTCATTTAAATCTGCATTTCTCAAGATTTCTACATTGTTACGCAAACCGGAAATTAACATTTCCGCTTTTTTCACTTGTTCACTGATTGTTTTTGACATAATTCTGTGATTTGAGTTTATTTTATTATGATATAATTAGAAAACGCTATGCGATGCGATTGTTTTTTCGTTTACAAAGCCCTCGAAGTATGTTTTTTTCACCTTCAACGATAAAAAAATGAAATCCAAGCAAGGACAGACTTTGTACCATCCCTTTTTTGGATTTGCTTATGGTATAGAAGTCAAAAGCGAGTGAAATCAAATTCATATAATTATTGATTGTTTTTATTGGCGAAAAACAGTGTAATTGCGGCGAATGCAGCGCATCCAACCATTACTCCGCATGTTGAATGTAATATATTTCCTAAACCGGATAGGGGCATAACAATGCTTCCGACAAGGAAAGAACTTGCACCCAAAACAGCCGACGCCGTCCCTTTGTACTTCTTTTCCAGGTCAAGAGCGAGGTTGGTTGAGATGGGGAAAGTCGCACCTGCGCACAGCAGGGTTAAGAACAATGAAATACACAAAAGAATGAGAGGGATGTCAAATAAAAGCGAAATTCCGGTCAACATACTGAATGCAAGCAAACATAAAACTGCATAATTCAGCGTTTTTTGTGGATTCTTGAAACGTGCTGCCACCAAATTCCCGATAGTTAATGCTACTGCATTGATGGCAAAAATTAGGCTGTACTCTATTGACGAAACATTGTAATGCTCCTGAAAAATAAATGGAGACGAAGCAATGTAAGCAAACATGATTGCCATCGAAAAGGAAAGCAAGGCTATGTAAAGTATCAGCGGTTTGTTTCTGAAAACAGGCGCAAAGAGTTTTATTGAAGTGTAAACCGAGCCTTTTGCCCGTTTATGCACAGGTAGCGATTCTTTAAGATAGAGGCTTATAGCCCACACTATCAATCCTAAAATTCCAAGAAAAAGAAAGATCCCTTTCCAATTGGTAAGCAACAATAAAATGCCACCCGCAACGGGCGCTGCTATTGGTGCAATGCCCTGTACGGCTGTAATCAGGGCAAGAAATTTCAGTAATTCTTTTCCGGTAAACCAGTCGCTCGCTACGGAACGTGCAATCACGATGCTTCCGGCAGCACCCAAGCCCTGCAATAATCTGAAAAATATCAAGGTATGGATATTCGGAGACAATAGACAACCTCCCGTTGCCAGCAAATAGAGAACAAAAGAAATAAAAAGCGGTTGTCGCCGCCCCATTTTGTCGCTGACGGAGCCAAAAAACAACTGACCAAGAGCAATTCCCAACATACTTGTTGAGATTGTAAATTGCACCATCGAGACAGAAGTTTTGAAATAGCCGGTAAGGACAGGCAAAGCAGGCAGATACATATCTGTAACTAAGGGTGCAAATGCTGTCATCCCTGATAACGTTACGAGCAAATAGAATTTGCTGTTCTTTCTATTTATTTCATGCGAAGTTTGTTGAACTTTCGTATCATTATGTATCATAAACGTGAGGCTGTATGACCTCAATCCGGGTACAAAGCTACAAAAAAAAACGTTTGATCGTAACTTCATAAAGTCTTCTTTTTTTAATCCATAAAACGTAATATCTTGTTTATTAGAAACATGCATAATGTTAAATTTTATTTCATTTCCTATTTTCCTTTATTTTCGACCAATTCTTTCACAGTATATTTCGGACGATGGAAGAGCTTTATTTCTGTCAATCTTCTCGCAAATGAAAATACCGGCATTTTGATGAATTTGTTGATTTTCGGATATTGTGTACACATTGCAGCCAACAACAGTAAGATGCCGAAAAGGACAGCATATCCGAAAATTTCCTTGATAGAAACCAGCAGTGCCTGACGTTGCGCTTCGTCATAAAGAGCATCAAACGACAAATGCCGGAGGATATGATTTTGTTCGTCCAGTTCGCCACTCAGCGACAGGAAATTTGCCTTATGAAATACTTTCAACATTCTTCCGACTAAGGCAGTAGCTATTGGCGAGCCGATACCTTCGCGGATAATTCCCATGATGCCGAATACCTGAAAAAGATGCTGAAACGGTACGATTTGCGCAGCGTATATTGTCAATACCGCATAAAGCATGACTGTTCCCGCACTTTTGAGGGCAAGCGGGAAATAAAGCAGCTCGATGTTGGTATCGGGCGAAATCAGAAAATACAAAACCAGTTGATAACCAGATAATAAACTGAAACCGATAAAAACAACCACTTTGTACGGTATGCAGAAACGCACGCACATCAAGCCGGTCAGGACTCCGCCCGCGATTACGCCGGCTAATTTCGACCAGTTCAGGGAAGCAGCGTTTAATACATCGTAATGAAGTATTTCGCCCGTGAAAGAATTTTCCAGCACAGTAGATGTTGCAGACAGCAAGCAAAGGCTCATATACAAAAACAGCATAGTGAAAACGTGAGGATGACGGTATGCACGCGCCTCGATATAAGTATTTTTGATTTGTTTCATCCTGTAAAAGCAGAGCAGAAGTAAAAACGCTGCCGCAAACAGAGCCAACCGGATATGTGGCGAATAGAGCCAGTCACAGTACTCGCCATATTCGCAGACAAAAACAATCAACAGCAATATTGTACACCAGAGAATTGCTCCAATCCAGTCAATACCGGACAATGGCAAAGGTTTTTCTATATGAAAATGCCGAAGTAATAATCTCGAAAGGGCAATTACCAGCAGCAACAAGCCAATGATAAGGTAGTGCATATATTGCCATTCAAAAAAATAGTCAAGATAAACGGTGGCAAGCCCCGACAGTTGTACGCATCCGAAGATGACGGAATATATCACCGGAAAGAATATGGCAAAATTGCGCGAAGGCGTTATCCTTAGCTGAATGGACGAAAAGCACTCAAAAGTTCCCCACATCCGTATGGCGCCCGCAATAAAACAGGTAAAAACCAACACCGGCACACTTTGAGTACAGACACAAATCAAGTTGCACGCTATCAAACCGGATGCAACTGCAAGAAAAATCGTGCGCGAAGCAAACCGGAATTTCAATCGGAACAAAACAGGGAAAATCATACTCATCCCCACAAACGACGCCTCAAACGCCATCATGATATCCTCGTGCATCAGCGCTTTTCCGCCTGTCATCTCATGAACAGACGAAATATAAATCCCGCCGGAAAATTGAAATACCAATGCAAAAAAGAACAATGTACAAAAACGCTCCTGTACTGGTATTCTTTCTTTAAATGCGGGAATTGTCCGCAATAAATCATCAATCGCGTGCATCAATTTTAGTAGTTTACCTTACATTCCACATTCAAACCCGCCCGAAGTTTTTGCATCGCATCCGTACCGTTTTCTTCGGAAAAAACGATTTTAACCGGAATACGCTGTTCGACCTTCACAAAATTTCCTGCCGAATTATCCTGAGGAACAACGGCATACTGAGCGCCCGTCGCCTTTGAAATTGCCTGCACATGTCCTTTGTAAATTATACCCGGAACGGCGTCTATCTTCATATCAACCGGCATCCCTTCACGAATACGTGCGGTCTGTGTTTCCTTATAATTGGCAATCACCCATTTTTCGCTTTCATCAACGATGGTCAAAAACGTTTGCCCTATTTGCGCCAGCTGCCCTGCCTGCACAGTCTTACGAGAAGTAACACCGTCGCAGGGAGCAATAATCACAGTATAAGAAAGATTCAGTTTAGCCAAATCAAGTGCGGCTAACGCCGTAGCAATGGCGGCTTCGTTCTGATTCAGCCGTTGCATTTGCTCGTCTTTGACAAGAACGGTCGATTGCTTTTGCCGTACAAGCATCTCGTATTTGGCTTTCAGCGCATCATAACCTGTTTTCATACCATCGTACTGTTGCCGTGTAACAGATTCTTCCGCCAACAGTTTTTTGTAACGCAGGTAATCTTTTTCAGCATTTTGGAGTAATACCGCGACTTCTTCAATTCCGGCATCCGATACCGACAGGTTATTGCGAGTGGTAGAAATCGTTGTTCCCATTGCCAACTTTCCTGTCAGCGCGTTTTGGTAATCAGCTTCGGCTTGAGCAACCCTCAGTCTAAACTCCGTGTCTTCGATAAGAAGTAGCGTATCGCCTTCACATACTGCCTGATACTCGTCAAAACAGATTTTTTGAACAAATCCCTGAACACGGCTATTAACCGGTACAATGTGTTGGCGCACTTGGGCATTATTGGTAAATTCCACGTTTCCCAAGTGAATAAACCGGGAAAAAATCCATACTAATCCGCCGATAACGACAACGATAATGATAATGTTTATAATCCGTTGTCTGTTGAATTTTATTTTACTCATATACTATAAATTTGATAATGTTCCTGAAATATAAAGCAGTTTGAAATAGTGAAAAACGATGTTGATTTGTGTATTTGTCAGTTGAAGTTCAGCCGCCAATTTGGCATTGCTCGCGTCCAGCATATCGGTGATAAGCGCCATGTCATTTTTATACCGATTGAAAACAACCGTATAATTTTGATGTGCAAGAGCTACACTTTTTTGCTGTGTATTCGATTGTTCATACATTTCCAGATACCGGATATAATCTGCCTGAATTGCCAGTGTAGCCTGTTCTTTGGCACAGTCATACTGTTCTGTTGTGCGTTGAATGGCGAATTTGCTTTTGCTGACAGATTTATTTGTTTTGTACAGGGCTGACAGCTTGTAATTGAAACCAATGCCAACATACCAATAGTTAAAATTCTTATTGACAGGCGGTAGTTCAACAGTAACAGGTGCATCTAGATGATTACCGGCTATTAGAGCCACTTTCGGCAGTCGTTCCGACCGGATAATTTTGTCCTGATGTTTGTTGATTTGAAGGGCTAATGACAATTGTCGTAACGTCGGCGAATTTTCAATAGCAACTGTTTCCCAGTACACG
>JAIRLY010000196.1 GCA_031259075.1 Dysgonamonadaceae bacterium
ATTTTTATTGCTATTTGCGCGGGCTTTATATTTCATTTTTTACAGGTAAAATATATCTTTCTGGGCGATGTGGGAGTACGGCCTGCGGACGTCGAAGAAGGTAAAATAAATAGCGACGAATTTCTTACCTCGTACATATTAGCGCATTTATATACATGGCTACATAAGCATTGGAGTTTCTCGGGTTTACAGACTATTCAGGTTGTATCTTATATATCCGGTAGCCTTTTTGTTTTGATTTCGCTTCTGATGGCTGATGCTATCGGGAAAAGTCTCAAACGGAAAATTGCCTGCTTCGTATTGTCAACTCTTTCATTGGCAGCGCTCATGCAGTTTTGCGGATATTCTGAAACGTATGCGTTAGACTTGTTTTTATTACAATTGTACATATACCTGTCCATGTTGCATTTACAGAAAAAAGCGCATATCATTTTCCCGATTGTGGCGGCAATAGCAGGCGTCGCGGCACATTATATGCTCGCCTATATACTACCTTCGCTTGCTTTTCTGTTTTACCGTAGTGTTCTTTGGAAATATCCTTTTTTCAGGAAAAAAAACGTTTTGACGGCGCTTGCGATTTTTGTGTTTATCTTTGTGTATTATGTGTTTATGCATGTCGCTTTACATGTTATGCTACCTTTTTCTTCCGACGAAAAAAATATTATGACGATGTTTTCGACAGCCCATTATAAAGAGTTTTTCAATGCACAGATACTTGGAGGAGGGTTTGTGTTTTTGATATGGGTAACGCTTTTAGGCTTTTGTGCGTTCAACAAAAATGTGAAATTTACGGTAACACATTGGTTTTTATGTATAGCATCCTGTTCGGTGACAGGATTTTTATTTGTTATCGACCTGTGGCGTGGAAGCGGTGATTGGGATATATATTCATTTGGCGCTATCGTGACGAATTTCACAGCCGCGTTTTTATTATTGGATTTACACGATCGAGAAGTGGTGAAAAATATAAAATACGGCATTTGTATAATGTCGGTATTTGCTGTTATGCATACTTCTTTTTGGATAATTACCAATGCAACCGACAAATCCATAGGCTGGGTAGAAAAGGCATTCGAAAAAGACCCTGCATGCTATTATAAAAGGTCATTCAGCAACGAATCTATGCTGGGTGCTATATTTTCGTCAAATAACTTAAAGGACAAAAGTTTGTATTGGGAAAAGATGGCATATCTGCGTCATCAAAACGACCCCCGTACAGGATATAATTATGCTAATGTTTTGCTTAAAGCAGGAAAAACGGATGAAGCAATCCAAATATATGAATCTTCTGTGACCAAATTCCCAGCGTATGCATTGCCCTATGCACAACTTGTCGGCATCTATTCGGGGAATAAAAATTATGAGGCGCTATATCGTTTGCTTTTGAAAATGGAAGGGATATATAAGAAAAATCCTGAAGTTTTTACTTCCCGATTATCACAAGAGCAAATTGATTCGTACTTTAATATTTTGAATCAATTGAGACCCTTATTTGGTTCCAATCTTCCGGCAGGTAAATAAGTTTTATCTCTGTTTGAAAGACTCTTTGCCGTTGTTTACCCCCATCTTCTTTAATCCCCCTGTTCTTCGGTTTTATCTACGGAAATAACTAATTTCAACGGTTTTCCGTCGCGAATAATATCATATATCAATGTGTCCTTTTTTTGAAATTCTTCATATTGTTCATCCGTCATTGTTTTCAGGGGCATATTGTTGATTCCTGTGATTTCGTCGCCTCTTTGCAGGCCGGCTGTTTTATATGAATTAGTTTCATGGTTGCCTGTTTTTGTTACAATCCATGTTATATTTTCAGTCACTTTTACCGAAAAATAAAATCGTTTCGTTTTACCGCTATCCAGTCTTTTATATTTTTTTAAAGGTTGCAACCCCAAAATTCCATGTTTCTTGTTGAAAAAGAGATTGAAACGTTTTAAGAAATTCAGTCCGACGATATATTTGGCCGGAAGCGCATAAGGATTATCAACAACATATAATCTCATGGAGTCCATGATAAAACCATCAAATGCGATAGCGTTTACTTTGTAGAAACACCCGAATTTATCAGTTCTACATTCGATTCTGTCGCTGTCTTTTTTATCAAAAAACATCCATTCATCAGAAGGATTTACTATAACAAGATCATTAGGAATGCCCATATCAACCCAACAAGGTTGGCTTATGCTTAATGTATCGCCGTCAGCACATTGTATTTGCATGGAAAACTGTATGTAGTGCGCATGGTATCCCTGCGATTTCATCGGGCACAAATAACAGTCTTCAGGCATCTTGAAATTATCAACAGGGTGAATTTCCAGGTAATCATGTTCAAAATTCCATTCCCACACATTCACCGTATCATTCTTTGGCATATTGAATATACCGTCAGACCATTTAATGCCTAATGCCCGTTTCATGTCATATATATGCAGTTGGTCATAGGACACGGTTGTTTGTCCCAGTTTCACAGGCAGGGGCATGGTATAACTGTAATCCGGTACTTGAAAAACGCCCCATGCCGACCCTTGCATCTCCAAGTTGGGACGCACATTCGGCACAAGGGATGGGTGATTTGCGACAAAAGTGGAGTCCAGTCGGAAAATACCGTTAACAGCGCCGGAATCAAACAGCATATTAGCCATAATGCTGTCTTGCAGGCATACCGGTATATTTATCAGATGGTTTTCGGGATTAATGGTAAACGATATCCGGTTGTCGCCCGAATTGGTACAACCGTAGCATATTTCAATCGCCAAAACTAAAAAATAAGCGCTTTTCATGTGAATTCAGTTTATAAAATATTAAATAATAAAGACTGTTAAAAGTCATTTGATGCTCCTGATTTCAATAGGGAACAAGGTTCCATGTTCCTGACGCGACGCCATGACGTGCCTTCATCCATTTCCCTGTATATCAACGTATATCGTTATCAATGGTTCCCAGTGGCGGATGGTGCGTATTTGCATAAACATCGCCGTCAGGCGTTACGGTCAGTTTCCCAAAATCGTTTACATTCAACGCCTGGTGGGCGAAAACCTCCCTCCTTGACAGTTCGGGAGTTTGCAGATCCTCTTCGGTTACATAAACATTGTCTTCAAAAAACCGCCTGTTATTACCGTTATAAAAAGGTTTTATTCCAACAACGCTCAACGAATATCGCTCAATAATATTTTCCGCAAGCAAACATTCATCAGCGGACGTTACCTGAAATTCCCATGAAACCGGTTTGGCGCTTTCTTCCATTATTCTGACAGCATCCGCCATGACATTCATGTCAATATTACCTGATATTATCACCTTAAACCGGTATGATTTCGGGTCGGCCTTTTTCAGTTTAACAAACGATTCCGCAAATTCGTGGAGATGCAAACATATTTCTTTTGGAGCCTGTATCCCGTCCAGACCTGAAATTATCATGTCCAAAACGACATTGTCAAGCAATCCCGCATCATGGATATTTATGAACCGGATAATGCTGTTTTTCAGGGGGCGGATAAAATTCATTAACCGGTTTGTATAATCACTGTCATTATGTGATGCAAACCGGATATCCATTTGATAAAGATATTGCAACGCATTTTCTCCGGAAGAGCGCGCGTCTTTGCGCAACCTTTCGATATCCGCCTGCAAGTTTAGCATCGGCGGCATAACGACAGGCCTGTATGTCAAAACGTTTCCGGCAATCAGGTCTTTTATTCTTTTCACAAATGCTGTTACACTGTCCGAAGCTAATTGATTTTCATCCAGTTCCACGCTTCCAAGGCTGTTCATATCTGCCAGTTCTACGGCTATTGCATGTGTATCCGGGGAATGATTGAATTTAAAACCTTCACCCGACAGGCTGTTATACACATACGCGCTATCTCGGCTGTTCCATATAAAGGTGTAAGGTTCAAGGTAAAGCCATTTTTTCTTTTTCATATTCGTTTACAATTGTTTTATTGTACCAACACTTCAGTCATCAGGGATTTATACCGTTCGGGCTTTTCCTGTAAAAACCGCAACTTACCTGCGACGAAATCTCCGAACTTCGATTCCGGCATATATCCCCGGCATACGGGATTCCCGTCCAAATCCTTGATGTTAAAGATACATTGAATGCAATGTTCCGTAATATAACATTTGGAGCAGTATTTTAACAGTTTGTCAAAATACCGGTTGTATTTGTCCGCTATGTTTTCGGGCGACAGTGAAACCCCGTTTTCGGAAACATGTCCCAAACAGTACTGATGTCCTATTCTTTCACATGGCAATATTTTTCCGCCCACGGTCAAAAATAGCCTTTTCGAAAAGGGAAAACAGGTGCCGGTGGGAATAAACTGTTGCGCTTTCTGCTCGCAAAACAGGGAATTGTAACTTTTATATACATTCCCGCTATACTGATGAAGAAACCTGACTAAGGAACTGTTTTTCGGATAGGTGTTTTTCATTTTGCTTTCAAGTTCTTCCTGATCTTTTACTTCCTCCAGGCTTGTCGCCACATTTTTAAAAGTCCTGTTGAACTTATCCAGCATATTTTCTTTTATTCCGTTGGTATTCAATTCGGACAGGAACGGTATTTTGCCGAAGTTGTCAGATATAAACCCGATTACTTC
>JAIRLY010000078.1 GCA_031259075.1 Dysgonamonadaceae bacterium
GGGACAGCATGTTGGTAGAAAACGGGGTTTATTTTCACCGTCGCCCGTCCCGTCAGGGACGGAATGTGGAGAGAGCATCCACCGAATCATATTCTGTCCCTGACGGGACAGGGAAAGGCGGGAGAGATCCGTATTTTCTACCGACATTTTGTCCCTACGGGACAGACGGCCTTTAAGAACTAAGAGTTAAGAGTTAAGAACTAAGAGTTAAGAGTTAAGAACGGAAAGCCTTTCGTGCCTTCGCCCTTTCGCGCTTTCGTGCCTTCGCGCTTTCGTGCTTCGGAGCAGTGAAGACGGGTGACGATACGCCCTGAAGACGGGTGCCTTCCGTTTTGGAGAATAAGGGATGTCCTGAAAGGACTTGATTTTCATAACCGCAGGTCAACGACCTGCGGATGAGCGAACACTACTATGTCCTGCCTTTTCAGGCAGCGGTTTCGCGGAGTCTGTTCGTTCCGCAGGTCGTTGACCTGCGGTTATGAAAGTTGCGTCCTTTCAGGCCGCCGTAACGCCCTTTCGTGCTTTCGCCCTTTCGTGCTTTCGTGCTTCGGAGCAGTGAAGACGGGTGTCTTCCGTTTCTTATATTCGTGGCGGGATGCGATGAATGCTTGCCCGAACGGTTGGTCACTGCCAGATAACGCTTTTTGCATCAATTGACTAATTAACGGGGGTTGGGATTCTCAACCCTCTGTTCTTTTAACGAAGGTCGAAATTGACAATAAAGCAATAGATTGTAATTTAATGCGGAAAAATGTTTACCTTTGTACTTATTTTTTTTATATGTGTGGAATTGTTGGATACATCGGAAAGCAAGAGGCTTATCCTGTTTTAATTAAAGGTTTACATCGTTTGGAATATCGCGGATACGACAGTTCGGGAGTCGCGTTGATTGATAAACAAAAAGAATTGAGTGTTTATAAAGCCAAAGGACGGGTGTCCGATTTGGAAGAATTTTGCAAAAGCAAAGCTATTTCCGGTACGTTGGGAATTGCGCATACTCGTTGGGCAACTCATGGCGAACCGAATAATGTAAATGCACATCCTCATTATTCCCAATCGGAAAATTTGGCATTGATTCACAACGGAATTATTGAGAATTATGCCGTATTGAAAGAAGGATTGATACGGGAAGGGTACACTTTTCAAAGCGAAACCGATACGGAAGTACTGATTCAGTTGATAGAATATGTAAAAATAAGTAACCGGGTTGATCTTTGTACGGCTATTCAATTGGCGCTGAAACAGGTGGTCGGAGCTTATGCCATTGCGGTAATCGAAAATGGAAATCCGGATTTGCTGATTGCAGCGCGGAAAAGCAGCCCGTTAGTAGTTGGAATTGGAGACGCCGAATTTTTCATCGCTTCCGATGCTTCTCCGATTGTTGAATATACCAAACAGGTGATTTATTTGGAAGACGAAGAAATAGCAATTATTCAACGAAATGAACCACCCAAAATAGTCAATCTGAACAATGTTGAACAGACGCCTCAAATCTCTCAACTGGAATTGAGCTTAAATGCTTTGGAAAAAGGAGGATATCCCCATTTCATGCTGAAAGAAATATTTGAACAGCCTCGTACATTGAAAGATTGCATGCGGGGACGTATCAATGTCGAAAACAATAATGTCACTTTATCGGGAATTATTGATAACAAAGAAAAGTTTCTAAATGCCAAACGAATCCTGATTTTAGCTTGCGGAACTTCATGGCACGCGGGATTAATCGGCGAATACCTGTTTGAAGAATTATGCCGGATTCCGGTAGAAGTAGAATATTCGTCGGAATTTCGTTACCGGAAACCGATTATTTATCCGGACGATATTGTTATTGCCATTTCTCAGTCCGGCGAAACAGCCGACACGTTAGCCGCAATCGAACAGGCCAAAGCAGCCGGCGCTTTTGTTTATGGAATTTGCAATGTAGTGGGTTCTTCTATCCCGCGTAACACACATTCCGGTTCGTACACTCACGTGGGGCCTGAAATCGGAGTCGCTTCCACCAAAGCGTTTACCGCTCAGGTATTGGTGCTCATCATGATGGCGCTTAATATTGCGAAAGAAAAAAAGACCATTTCTCAGGAACAGTACGAAAGAACTCTCACCGAACTGGTTCAGATCCCTCCCAAAATTGAAATGATATTGAAACAGAACGAAAAGATTGAAGATTTATCCAAAATTTTCACTTACGCTCACAATTTTATCTATATGGGGCGCGGTTATTCTTATCCTGTCGCTATGGAAGGCGCTTTGAAACTGAAAGAAATTTCCTATATTCACGCCGAAGGCTATCCTGCCGCAGAAATGAAGCATGGTCCGATTGCCTTGATTGACCAAGAAATGCCGGTGGTAGTCATTGCTACGCACAATACGACTTACGACAAAACCATTAGCAATATACAGGAAATTAAAGCCCGTAGCGGTCGTATTCTGGCGATTGTCAACAAATACGACCAAAAAGTAAAAGATATGGCCGATTACACGATTGAGATTCCGGAAACGGAAGAATGTCTCGATCCGCTCCTGTCCATTATTCCCTTGCAATTACTAAGCTATCATATTGCAGTAAAGAAAGGCAGGGATGTGGATATGCCTCGTAATCTGGCAAAATCGGTAACGGTGGAATAATTAATCCCTGTATCGGTTCAGTTTACTTAGATATTTACCGATAATATCAAACTCCAGATTAACAACAGTTCCTTCTTTTATCCGGTGAAAATTGGTTTGTTCGTATGTGTAAGGGATAATAGCTACCTGAAAACGGTTGTCCTGTGAATTAACAACCGTCAAACTGACCCCGTTTACACAGACAGAACCTTTTTCCACAGTCATATAACCTTGTTGCGCCATCTGCTTGTCAAAAATATATTCGAAGGTGAAATACCAACTGCCTTCATTTTCTTTCACTTGGGTGCAAACAGCTGTTTGATCTACATGTCCCTGTACAATATGTCCATCCAGACGGCCATTGATTTTCATGCTACGTTCCAGATTTACTTTATCGCCTTTGTTTAATAATCCTAAATTCGTCTTATCCAAGGTTTCTTTAATGGCAGTCACCGTATAACTGTCGCCGGTCAAATCGACTACCGTCAGACAAACGCCATTGTGAGAAACACTTTGATCTATTTTTAATTCCTTTACAAATGAACATTGCAACGTAAGATGTAAATTTCCTTGATCTACAACGCGATTAACAACTGTAGCCGCTTCTTCAACTATTCCTGAAAACATATTAAAAATAAAATTTTAAAATTGAGTTCAAAGATAATTAAATTTTTCATACCTTTGCTAAAAGATCCTTTGGTTTTAGTCGTATTTATTATGAAATTTAAACGAAGTATTTTAACAGGTGTCTTTTCGCTTCTCATTATATCCAATGGATTTGGAACAGAAGATCTTACTTCTTTGCTAAAAGAACTGGATATGGTTATAAATCAAGTGGATAAATATGATAATCAAAAAAAATTAAAGATAGACACGCTAAAATCGGAATTAGGAAATCATCTTGAGAAAGAAAGAATACATGAAGTTTATTTCCAATTATATAAAGAATATGAAGCATTTATATTCGATTCGGCCATGCATTATGTGAAAGTGCATTTGGATTTTTCCGAAAAACAAAACAATATATATTGGATTAACGAATGTAAAATGCAGTTGGCCAGAATGTATTCTACTTTTGCCCGTTTTCCCGAATCAATTGAATTGCTTCGTTCTGTCAATAAAAATTCGATGTCGCAGGAACAATTAGGTGCTTTTTACAGTAGTTTCGCAGAAGTTTACAATTACTGGAGCGAATATTCCATAAATGACGATGTTGAAAAATATATGACGTTGAAAAACGTGTATCAGGATTCAGCTATTAATGTATTTGAAAAGGGCGCTTACAATTATGATATTAATTACAGTCGAAAATGTATTGAATCAAAAGCGTTTTCTCAGGCACAAGAACTTCTTCTTCCTTATCTTGAACAATTCAATCCGGACACGCGGAATTATGCGATTCTTACGTCTTTGATTGCTTATCTTTACGAAGTAAAAGGAGAAGAAGAAAAACAAAAAGCGTTTTTGGCCCGATCGGCCATTGCCGATATAAAAGCTTCTGTGAAAGAAAACACGTCTATTCGTTTGTTAGCATTCTTTTTATTGAACGATAAAGACATTAACCGCTCTAATTTATATATTAAGAAAAGTCTGGAAGACGCCAATTTCTATAATGCCCGTTTGCGTAATATACAAATAGCGAAGATATTACCGATTATTGATAAGGCGTATCAAATGGAAAAAGAAAAGCACCAGAAAAACTTGCAAACAGCCATTGTGGTTATCGGTATATTAACTTTGTTTCTCATCGGACTTGTCTTTTATCTGATAAGACAAATGAATAAATTGGCCAAAACACGGAAAGAAACTATTTTGGCGAACGAAAAACTAAAACAATTTAACTCAAGTTTATCGGAAAATAATTATCTCAAAGAAGAATATATAGGGAAATTTTTATATCAATGTTCTACCTATATTAATAAATTAGAGGCTTATAGAAAGGCTTTAAATAAAAAAGCGGCGAGTGGAAAAATAGAAGATCTGTTTCTGATGTTAAAATCTTCTCAGATTATAGAAGATGAATTAAAAGAATTTTATCATATATTTGATACTACTTTCCTTAATTTATTCCCTAATTTTGTAGAAGAATTTAATAAACTTTTACCTGAAGACGATAAAATTATCCCTAAAAGCGAAGCCGGACTGTCCGTCGAATTGCGGATTTTCGCTTTGATACGATTACGGATTACGGACAGCGCCAAAATTGCCGATTTTTTGCATTATTCAAAAGTGACTATTTACAACTATCGTTCCAAATACAGAAATAAATCATTGGTTCCAAGTGATCGATTTGAAAAAACAATTATGAAAATCGGTTACTTTGATAATGTTGCCGATAAATAAAATTCAGTTTACTGCGATGGAATTTTTTCAAGAATTTCGGTTGGACTGACGTTCTTAGTCACAATGATTCCGTTTGAATCGATCAACCAATTATTAAGCCCTTTTTTAAGACGGTACCGCTTGAAAAGTTCGGAATTTTTTCCTGCCGGCTCATTAAATTGAGTTGTTTCGTCTAAACGATCAGTTTTAATAACTCCTTGAAATACCGCTTTATTTTCATCTAAAGAGATTGAAATCAACTGTAGATTTTCTGTTTTTGATTGGGAAATCACATTGTGCATCATTGTGTTCTCAAGTCTGGATTGAGGATGGTAAGCAGCCCAAAACTGCACCAAAACATAACTGTTTTCTTTTATTTCGACGTCTTGCAAATGAATTTCCGGAGCAAGATTTCCCGGTTGAATACCTTCGGTAAGTTTGATTTCTTTCGTTCCGGCGCCTATATAAAGAAAAACGGTACCCAGAACAATGGAAATTCGAATGAAATACCTCATAACTCAATTTTTAGGTAAATACTCTAAGCCGCATTGCTGCAAGCCCTCCGATTTTCGGAGATTAACGATACATACTCTTCGCTAAGAATATTTTGTCGCTAATTAAAACGATGCAAAGATACAAAATGTTTGTAAAAAAACAAAAAAATATATGTTCTATAACACATTTTTTATTTTTTAAGATTTATGAGAATGAAATTTGTTTTAACTTTGTTCGAAAATAATAATATTTAATTTTTTGTTTATGAAGAAAATTATAGCTCTTATCGGATTTTCCATTATAATGTTTTCATGCGACATCGCTCAACAAGTATTAGGAACTTATCAGTTGACACAATGTAAATATGATTACAATTCCATCTCCGGCTTGACTTTGTCCGGAATTAATTTGCAAAACACGAATAGCTTATCTACGCTTAATCCACTTAATTTAGCAACTCTGACTTCCGCATTTTCTTCCAAAAATGGCTCCTTACCTTTGGATTTCACTTTAAATCTGGACGTTACAAATCCAGGTATTCAACCTGCTTTATTAAATGGATTGGAATATGTGCTTGAGATTGATAATCACGAGATGACTACCGGTTCTTTGCAACAAAAACTGCAAATTAACGGCGGACAAAAAGCGATTTTACCCATTAAGATGTCGTTTGATCTGAAAAAAGCCTTAAGTGGCGAATCCTTGGAATCAATCAAAAATCTGGCTTTTAATCTGGCCGGAATAGGCAATGCTTCCTGTAATGTAACGATTCGGTTGAAACCAAACTTGATGATAGGCAATCAATTAGTTCCCTGCCCCAGTTATATTCCCGTATCTTTCAAGCTAAGTAATGCAAAATGAATAATTTGTAATGATTTTACAAGTGGCGTGAAAGGGCGAAGGCGCTTTCGCTCCTTAATCTAATATCTTATAAGTTATAAATTTTTCATTACTTGTGATATTCGGTCGGTTTTATACCAAATTCCTTTTTGAAACACCGGGCAAAATAGCTCGGATACACAAATCCGGTTTTATAGGCTGTTTCCGAAACATTGTAACCTTCACGGAGCAAATCGCAAGCTTTGTTCAGCCTCTTTTTCCGAATATAATCGCCCATCGAAATGTTCAAGAGGCTTTTCATTTTCAGGTGAAGGACGCTTCGACTGATACCCAGGTTCTTCGTTATGTCCGCAACGGAAAACTCCTCGTTTGACAGGTTTTTCTCAATCAGTTCGTTGATTTTATTGATAAAATCCTTGTCAAATTTACTTAAAGAAGTGGACTCGACGTCATTACCTAAGGTATTAACAATTTTTTTACCCTGCACATGCCTTATATGAACGATATTTTTCACTTGGAGTTCCAGTATATGAGGGTCAAAAGGTTTTTGTATATAGGCTTCGGCGCCGCTTTCATATCCTTTCATTATGTCGTTCGTATCGTTTTTGACAGTTAAAAGAATGACCGGAATGTGCGAGGTGGAAATATCGTTTTTTAAATTCCGGCACAAGCTGTTACCGTCCATTTCCGGCATCATGACGTCGGAAATCACCAGATCAATGGGATACTTGCGAACAATTTCCATGGCTTCAAGTCCGTTTTTTGCGGTATGTATATTGTATTTCGAGGTGAAAATATCCGATAGAAATTTAAGTAATTCCGCGTCGTCTTCCACGAGTAAAATAGAGGATTGTGATGCAGTGTTCTCATTGTCGGCAGTCAATGACCGATTCGCCGATGTGCGTTCCAAGTGAGGAATGGCAAATTCGTATTGCTTGAGCGACAATAAGGTTTTATCCGAACTGATTTTATTTTCCGGACTGAAAGCCGATTCCGAAACATTCAGGTACACGGTAAAGCAGCTACCTTTTCCGACCGTACTCTCAACGGAAACATTCCCTTTATGAATGACGGCCAATTTCTTGACTAAAGCCAGTCCTATTCCCCATCCTTTATTGTTCACGTTGTGTCCGCGTTTCGTCTGATAATATTTTTCGAAAATATTGTCCATTTCTTCATGCGCAATCCCGATGCCGGTGTCGTTCACTTCAATAAGCAGATAGGTGTATTTATCCGGATTGTCGGTAATAGCCGCGTTGATATGGATTTTGCCGTCGGGAAGCGTAAACTTGATCGCATTCGACAGCAGGTTGTTGACGATTCTTTCCACGTAGGAGGGCGAGAACCAGACGTCTTCCCCGTTATTTTCGCAGTGAACATGAAAGGATATGGATTTTTCCGCCACGCTTTCTTTGAACAGTTCCGCTACATTCTCGACGAAATCCAACGGATTGCCTTTTTGGATATAAAACTGAAAGTTTCCCGATTCTACTTTATTGAATGTAACCAGTTCGTCAATCAGCCCGACCATCTTGTTCGTATTTTTGATGGCTACATCGATTCTTTCCATTGATTCGGGCGTCATTTCCTGATAGCGGGAAATGTATTTCAAAGGCGCAATAATCAGCGAAAGCGGGGTTTTCAATTCATGGGAAACGGATGTAAAGAAATCCATCCGTACTTTGTTGATTTCTTCCAGTTTTTCTTTTTCCATTTTTGCTATTCTTACGGCATTCTTCGCTTTCAGTCGGATGTAGAATATCCGGCAGGTAACATAAACAACGAGTGTCAATACGACAAAATAGATGAAAAAAGCCCTCAACGAAAGATAAACAGGAGGATGTATAGTGAGTTTTATTTCTTTTACAGGCTCCTGCTCCCATCCTTCGTTTGAGTTATTGGCTCTGATCTGTAAGATATAATCCCCTGCTGGTAAGTTTGATCCGACGAACTTCCGTTCCTGTCCCACATTTCTCCAGTTTGCGTCCACACCCTGCAAGCGTACCTGGTAATTGATCGTACTTGTATTTCCCAGAGATATGGAGGCGTATTCTATACTAAATGAGCGGGATTGCAGGTAGGAAAATTGAATGGCCTGCATATCGTCCACTGCTGCCGTCAGAGGGGAATCCGGACTTTTCGAAGTCATGACCTGATTATTGATGGTTAAATGAGTGAGATGAACATAAAAAGGCTTTCTTTTTTCTTTTATAGCTTTCGGAGTAAACGAAACAAGTCCACTGACGCTGCCAAAGTACAGCAGCCCGTTTTGTGCCTGAATGGACGAGGAAAAGTTAAATTGATTGACTGGCAACCCGTCTTCGACCGTATAGCATACGAAAGCGCTACGCTCCTTGTTAAACTGATACAGTCCCTGGCTGGTACTTATCCACAGGCGGCCTAATTCATCTTCAATGGTACTGCAAATGGTTGTCTTGGAGAGCGATAGTTCGTTGTCCAAAGTTTTAACAGTCCGGTCGGAAAGGTCCATGTATTGCAAGCCGCCGTTATTGGCTCCGATCCATATTTTATTGTCGGAATCCTGATATAAACAGGTAATGTAATTGTCTTTCAGTTGGAAATTGCTTGTTTCTGCCGTCCATCCGTTGATTTCGCGGGTATCTGTTTCAATACGGAAAAGGCCGCTGTTCCGTGTTCCCGCCCATATATTGTCTTCTTTATCGATCAACAGGCAATAGATAAAATCAATATCAAGAATCGGATGATTGAACGGAAGGAAAATATTTTTTTCGGGATCATAATATCGCAAACCCTGGGTAGTGCCTATCCATATCGTTCCGTTTTGCTGTTTTTCAATGGCAAATATGGCGTCCGACGGTAGTCCGTTTTTCGCATCGGGCATATATTGCGTCCATCTTCCTGAAGAAAGGTTATAACGGAACAGTCCGTTCCGGAAAGTCCCGATCCACATGTCTTTCGTCGTCTCGTTATAGAAAAGTTCGTGCACATTGTGGCTCATGCGTGGTATGCGGTCGAAAACCCGAATATCTCCTGTGATTGTATTGTAGATATTCAATCCGCCGTCTTCGGTGGCTATCCAGAGAATGTTTTTTTGCGGTTCTACTATTTTACGTACCGCTTTGCCTTTGATATTTCCCGATTCGTATCCGGGTTCAACCCAATGGAATTGTTCCGTTTTTTTGAGTAAAACATTGATTCCTCCGAAATAGGTTCCTATCCATATATTATCGTCCCTGTCGCATAAGATGGCATATATGGCATTGTCGTTCAGTTTGTTTTTATCGACAAAGTCCTGCTGCAATATTTCCACGGCGCCGTCGGGATTTAATATCGTGATTCCTTTTTCCGTACCCAGCCATACCCTGCCGTTGCTGTCTTCGGTGATCGTGCGTACCGTTCCGTCGGACAGTTGCGGGACTTCGTATTTATTGACTGTGCCGGTGGACAAGTCGATATTCATCACTCCCTTGCCGTTGCGTCCTATCCAGAGGCGTTTTTTTGAGTCGAAATACAAAGGGATGATTCCGTCGGATCCTGTAATGAAATCGGAAAAATGAATGGGATTTATCTGGGTTGTTTTGGAAAAGGCGGCATCGTAATAAAATATGGATCGATTGGTTGAAATAAACAAACGGTCTTTTTCGTCGATTGCCATGGATATGATAAATTCGGAATCCATTCGGGGATGCATGATAAATGTGTCGGCTTTTTCGTCGTAGCTATAGAGTTGGGTGCCTCCGCAGATAATCTTTCCGCCGCCTGTTTCCACGATGGAGGAAATGATGGTAGCAGATTCGGATAAGTTATAGCGCTGAAAATCATCCGTAGCGGGCCTGTACCTGCAGATTCCTCCATAAGTACCGATCCATACCCGTTTTTGGGCGTCCTGATAAATGCTTTTGACAAAGTTCTGGTTGAGGGAATGGAGATTATCCGTTTGATTAAAGTAACTGACAATATCGTAACCGTCGTAGCGGGATAAGCCATTGCGTGTCCCAATCCAAAGCAGGCCTTTGTCGTCCTGCATCAGCGCTTCTATTTGCTGGTGAGGAAGCCCGTCTTTGCCTGTAATATGTGTGAACCGGTAGTTGTTTGCCGTAGCAGATTGTGCGAGATTAAAGATTGAACAAAGTAAAAAAAGCAAGAAGAGGTGTTTATACATACATGGTCGTTAATTTTTTATACATAGATGCTATCATTTGTTTTTATAATGATGCTGTAAAAATACAATTTTAAATTCAAACGGCAAAATTCGGGGAAACTTGGTTAATTTTTTTTTTATTTCAAAAAATCTCACTATTTTTGTGTGTTTTTATTAAATAATAAACAAAATGTAATTTTATAAAGATTTAATATATTAATTAAGAAAGCGTTAGCTTATATTCTTGCCTTAGAAACTTAGGAAATTTCAATATCTGCAAGAATAAGTAAACGCACACGTGGATGCGTGGGCTGAACTTATTTGCAGATATGGGTTTCCTAAGACCTCTAAGGCGGATTAAAGTTAAAAGTCCCACGCTTCGTATTTTAAAACCGCTTCTCTTCGGGGCTTGGAAGCAAGTTAAAAACTAAGAATTATGAGTTAAGAATTGACGTTGCCTCCTAATATCATTATGTTTATTCCGGTGATGGTAAAGACAACTTTTCGAATCAAAAAATCATTTTTCTCATCGCTTTAATAAAAGCCGGTTGTCTTTATCGGAACTGGATAAAAGGAGACACATTGAAAACAAAAGAAGAAAGAAAGGACAAACAAAGAATCTTATCAATCTTGTCTTTCTTTTTTTAATCTAATATCTTATAAATATCATACAATTTATAGTTCATTAAAATTTTATTAAACATGAAACGAAAAATGATTTTTTTAGCGCTGACGCTCTTTATTTGGAGCGCAGCAAGTGTGAAAGCGCAAGTAACGATTGGTAGTATCGACGATCCAGATCCGTCGGCAGTATTGGATTTGAAGACAAATGATCAAGGCTTACTGTTACCCCGAGTTGCATTAGTTTCTACAAGCAGCTATACACCGCTCGAATCGCATGTGGCAGGTATGATGGTATATAATACCGCGGTATCCGGCTCCGGAACGATGATGGTAACTCCCGGTATTTACACCAACAATGGCAGTAATTGGATACGTATGGCCGAAGGAGCTTTTCCTGTAGAAGGAGCTCCTCAGATTACAACACAACCGGCTCTTTTTACTTTCAGCAGGATGCAGGATGCGGAAGGCGATCCGTATAGTAATGTCACTTCATTTTCAACAACATTAACGGTTGTTGCCACCGGAGATGCTACGCTAAAATATCAGTGGTATCAAAAACCGAAAAATAACAATGGCCCGGGTGTATTAATTTCGGGTGCAACTTCGGCTTCTTATATTGTTAACATTCCGGAAGCCGGTGTGGACAATTGGGGATTGTATTCCTACTATTGTGTAATATCTAACGCCAAAGGCAGTGTTATTTCCGATGTTGCAGAAGTGGCGCTTGGCTGTGGAGCAAAAACGATTAGCGCTGGTTGGTTGAGTTTTATGTGTCATAATCTGGGGGCAGATCAAACACTTGATCCGTTTGTATGGTATAGTGTTAACGATTCTACGAGCTACGATATTAAGGGTTGGTTATTTCAATGGGACCGTCAGGCTGATGGACATCAATGGCGTTCTTCCGACTCGAAAGAAGGTCCTTACACGGGAGAACTTGATGCAAATGGACAAATTCCTCCTTCTCGAACCGATTATTATGGTAAATTCGTGCGTAGTGATGTCTCTCCTTATTATTGGCGTAGTACGCAATATAATAATTTATGGAGTAATAATCCGTGTCCTGCTGGCTGGCATTTGGTAACTCAAAACGAATGGGGTAGTATTCTTAATGGAGGCACTGTTAGCGGCACTGGTTATCAGGCGAAAGCAAACCGCTGGTCTTGGATAGGATACGGTTATCAAATTCAAACGAATTCTACGACGACTCTTTTTTTACCAACTACGGGCTACAGAACAAATTACGGAGCCTCCATCGGTTCTATGAGTCAAGGCTTTTATTGGATTCCGAACTCAGGGAATAGTCTTTTCTACTTTCATTCAGATTGGATCCAATTTAATACTTTAACGCGTGCATCAGGCTTTGCCTTTCGTTGTATTGCTGATTGACCGAACGGCTATGGGATTCTTCGCGGCGAGAAGGGTGCTTCCGTTCTTAACTCTTAGTTGTTATATATCAGTAGTTCGTTTACAAAAATGGCACCATTAGAAAGTCAATAATTCAATGTTTTTTCTTTTCAAAATCCTCTTTCACAAACCATTAAAGAGGTTTTGAAAAGAAAAAATTAAGTCGCTGATGTAAACGAACTTATGATATTTATCACTTAGTTCTTAACTTTTAGTTTTTAACTTTTGAAAAAACCCCCAATCACTTACGCTTTATTGGAGGTAAATTAATTCGACAAACTATAACAGAAACATTATGTCAAACTTTCGACGCTACGTTTAATAAACTTGCTCAACGCTTCGCCTTTCAATAATCCGTTGGACAACAGTGCTAAATCTACTAATTGGTAGACCGTATCTTTTGTATTTTCTTTGTCGGCTTCGATTTTTTTCACCGCGGGAGCATCCAAATTCACGGTCATTGTATACGAAACAGGCATATCGCCGTAGAAATTCATGCCCGGTTGCATTTCCGACATTTCTTTCATCCGGCGCATAAATTCGTTTTGAGTAATCGTTACCGGATTTCCTTTTTCGCCCAAATGTTCAAAACCTACTACAAAATCGGTTTTTCCCATTGGAGGAATAGCCGATTTGAACGTTTCAATCAAAGCATTACGCTCTTCTTCCGTCAATTTGACTTCTTTATTTTCGCTCTTTTTAATCAAATTGTCGATCACATCCGAGTCGACGCGGACAAACCGGGTTTTCTCTAATTTTGTTTCCAAGGTATTCATGAAATGATTGTCCAACTGACCATCCATTACTAATACATCGTAACCTTTTTCTTTCGCTTCGTCGATATAAGCATATTGATCTTCCTTATTGGTTGTATATAAGTAGATGATAGATTTATCTTTATCTGTTTGGTTGGCTTCGACCAGCATTTTGTATTCGTCCAATGTATAAATCTTTTTTTCGACATCTTCCAAGAGTACAAATTTCAATGCGCGTTCGCAAAATTTTTCATCGGTAATCATACCGTATTCGACGAAAATTTTCAAACTGTTCCATTTTTCTTCAAATTGCGGACGGTCGTTTTTGAATATTTCATCCAAGCGATCTGCTACTTTTTTCGTAATGTATGTAGAAATTTTCTTTACATTGCTATCCGATTGCAAGTAAGAACGGGACACATTCAACGGGATATCGGGCGAATCGATTACGCCATGTAGCAGTGTTAAAAATTCGGGAACAATTCCTTCCACCGAATCTGTTACATATACCTGATTGCAGTAAAGCTGGATTTTATTTTTCTGTAAATCTATTCCGCTTTTCACTTTCGGGAAATAAAGGATACCTGTCAAATTGAACGGATAGTCCACATTCAAATGAATCCAGAATAAAGGATCTTCACCGAAAGGATATAAATCTTTGTAGAACTTGATATAATCTTCGTTGGTCAATTCCGCCGGTTTTCTTGTCCACAAGGGATTGGTATCGTTGATGACATTATCTTCATCGGTTTCCACCGATTTACCGTCTTTCCATTCGGTTTTTTTACCGAACGCAATTGGAATGGGAAGGAAACGGCAATATTTTTTCAACAGGTTTTCAATTCGATATTTTTCAAGAAACTCTTTGCTTTCGTCGTCTATATGAAGAATAATATCCGTACCACGATCTTCTTTTTTAGCTTCGGTCATTATATATTCGGGCGAGCCGTCACATTCCCACTTCATAGCAGGAGCGTCATCTCGACAGGATTTTGTGATGATTTCCACTTTTTTAGAAACCATGAAAGCAGAATAAAAACCCAATCCGAAATGACCGATAATGGAATTTGCATTGTCTTTGTATTTATCCAAAAAATCGTTTGCACTGGAAAAAGCGATCTGATTGATATATTTTTCTATTTCTTCGGCAGTCAAACCAATTCCCCTGTCGGAAATTGTCAGCGTTTTTTTCTTTTCATCAATACTTATTCGGATAGCCAAATCGCCTAATTCACCTTTAAATTCTCCGACAGACGCCAATGTTTTTAATTTTTGTGTTGCGTCCACAGCGTTAGACACCAATTCACGAAGAAATATTTCGTGATCACTGTATAAAAACTTTTTGATAACAGGAAAAATGTTTTCGGTCGTTACTCCAATATGACCGGTTTGTTTTTTGTTACTCATAATTTTATTTCTATTACTTTATAATGACAATTTTTGTACGCATTTATTCAAAAAAATGCCGCTCTTTACAGACTGACATTTTGTCTTGTTAATATAGCGTTATATCAACTTTACTTTACTAATTTCTGTTTTAATTCTTTGGTTTTCTTGATCATAATCAACCGTTATTATATCGCCTTCCTGAACGTTGGAATTAATAATCATTTCGGCCAGTTCGTCTTCCAAATATTTTTGTATTGCTCGTTTCAACGGTCTTGCTCCGAATTGTATATCGTATCCTTTTGAAGCAATAAATTCTTTTGCTTTATCCGTAATATTCAATTGATAGCCAAGAGTATTAACCCGCTTGTAGAAACCTTTCAATTCGATATCTATAATTTTATAGATGGCTTCCTTATTCAATTGGTCAAACATAATGATATCGTCTACACGGTTCAAAAACTCCGGCGCAAAGGCTCTATTTAAGGCTTTTAGTATCACGCTACGCGAATATTCTTTGTTATCTTCCGCAGTTGTGCTTGTATTAAACCCGATACCGCGGCCAAACTCTTTCAATTGACGGGTTCCTACATTTGAGGTCATGATGAGAATCGTATTCTTAAAGTTAATCCGGCGTCCCAAACTATCCGTTATACGACCTTCATCTAATATTTGCAACAATAAGTTAAATACATCCGGATGAGCTTTTTCGATTTCATCCAAAAGAACGACCGAATAAGGTTTGCGGCGAACTTTTTCCGTCAATTGTCCACCTTCTTCATAACCAACGTATCCCGGAGGCGCTCCGATTAATCTGGAAACGGTGAATTTTTCCATGTATTCCGACATGTCGATACGAATTAACGTATCGGCAGAATCGAATAAATATTCCGCTAATTTCTTTGCTAAATAAGTTTTCCCTACTCCTGTAGGCCCCAAAAACATAAAAGTACCAATTGGTTTGTTCGGGTCTTTCAAACCAATTCGGTTTCGTTGAATGGCTTTCACTATCTTGTGAACAGCTTCGTCCTGCCCTATTACATTGGATTTAAGAATAGTATCCATTTCCATCAACTTCTGGTTTTCGGCTTTCGCAATTCGCTGAACAGGAACACCCGACATCATCGCTACAACTTCGGCTACTTTGTCTCCGTCCACTATCTGGCGATTTTCTTGCAATTCTTCTTCCCATTTGGCCTGAGAAGCCTCCAATTTAAGCATCAAATCTCTTTCCTGATCGCGGTAACTTGCAGCTAATTCAAAGTTTTGCGATTTGACGGCCTGTAACTTATTTTGTTTGATTTCTTCAATTTGCGTTTCCAATTCTTCAATGGCTTTTGGTACTACAATATTGGAAATATGTGTTCTCGAACCGGCTTCGTCCAGTGCGTCAATGGCTTTATCCGGAAAATTCCGGTCGCTGATATAGCGGTCTGTCAATTTTACACACAAGTCAATCGCTTCTTTTGTGTAAATGACATTGTGATGATCTTCATATTTCGGTTTAATATTTTCCAAAATTTGATGCGTTTCTTCCGCAGTAGTAGGATCGACGATTATTTTTTGAAAACGTCGTTCCAATGCGCCGTCTTTCTCAATATTTTTACGATATTCGTCCAAAGTAGTGGCTCCGATGCATTGGATTTCGCCTCTGGCTAAAGCCGGTTTCAACATGTTGGCCGCATCCATAGCACCGGAAGCGCCACCGGCGCCGACAATCGTATGAATTTCGTCGATAAAAAGAATAATATTCGGATTTTTCGAAAGTTCGTTTAATATCGCTTTTATTCTTTCTTCAAATTGTCCTCTGTACTTTGTACCGGCTACGATCGATGCCATATCCAAATTGACAACTCGTTTATCGAACAACACACGGGATACTCTCCGTTGAACAATACGAGAAGCCAAGCCTTCTACAATTGCAGATTTGCCGACACCCGGCTCTCCGATAAGAACAGGATTATTTTTCTTTCTTCGACTTAACACTTGGGCTAAACGTTCAATTTCTTTTTCCCGTCCTACGATCGGATCTAACCGGTTTTCTTCCGCCGCTCTCGTTAAATCCGTTCCGAAGCCGTCAATTACAGGCGTATCGCTATTTTTAGAGTTCGGACTGTTTTTGGCAGTCTCTTTTCGTTTGATATAATGCTCATCTTCATCCTCTTCCTCTTCATCATACTCCGCTCCCATTTGAGGAGCGGATATTCCTTTATCCTTAAGGATTGCACTATACACTTTCGGGTAATCTACATCATATTCTTTTAAAATACGACAAGCCATCGAATTATCGTTCTTTAATATAGCCAAAAGCAAATGTTCCGTATCCGTTTCGGAACTGTTTAAACTGATGGATTCCAATAAACTCAAGCGTAATAAACTTTCAACGCTCCTGTCGATTGTTAATTGTGTTTCGGAAATATAATCGCCTTCTTCTTCGTACATTTTGCTATCTAATTCCAATTTCAATTCTTTCGGATCTACTCCTAAGCTCCGGATGATGGAAGAAGCCAAATTTTGCGAATCTCGCAAAATTCCTAATAAGATATGTTCGACGCCCACATTCGAATTGCGCAACCGTCCGGCTTCTTCTCGACTGTACGTCAATATTTCCTTCACCTGATTTGAAAATTTTTTTTTCATCATTTTTTTACATCATTTTTGACATAAAATTCTTTCAAATAATATGCCATAACTTATAAAGAAGATCAAATATGCCATAATTTCAGGCAATTTGAAATACAGTATCATCCTCAAAGCAGACGTCTTCAACTCAACGCCTACGGTACTCCGTTCAACAATTCTATACCTTAAAATTTACAGACAAGGTATATCTCCGTATAATTCTGTGCCTCTTTCGTGTACTCTGTGTTATAAGTTAGACAGAGGATTACAGAGAAGAAACAGAGAATCACAAAGTTATGGAATTTTTTTGCGAATTTAAGATGATTATGTAAAAAAAATGGCCCAAAAATTTTTTTATTAAAAAAAAAGTATTACTTTTGCAGTCCAATATCGCGGGGTGGAGCAGTTGGTAGCTCGTTGGGCTCATAACCCAAAGGTCGTAGGTTCGAGTCCTACTCCCGCAACTAAACCGAAAAAATCGCTGAAAGGCGGTTTTTTTTTATTTTCTGTGTACATCTTCAAGTACAATTATAAAAATAATTCGCTCATTCTATATGTAAATTAAAAAAAAATGGTTTAATTTGCAAAAAATGTAATATATATGGAATGGTTTAACAGTTTAGATGCGTTATTAAAAATTTATTGGATTATCGCCGGCATCACATCCCTTATTTTTGTGATACAGATGATTATGACGTTTATGGGCATAGACTCGGCTGATGGTTTGTCGGCTGATTTTGACGGAGATATAGATGCTAACGGTCCTTTTCAGTTTTTTTCACTGCGTAATTTGATTAATTTTTTACTTGGTTACGGCTGGGGAGGTATCTGTTTTTATGACACTTTTACATCCAAAGTATGGGTGAATGTCTTTGCTTTCCTGACCGGATTTCTGTTCTTTCTTTTGTTTTTCCTTATTATTAAACAAATATTAAAATTAAATCGAGATAATACTTTTCAAATACAAGACACACTCGGAAATGTAGCAGACGTTTATTTAACAATTCCGGGCGAAAAATCGGGAAAAGGTAAAATCCAAATTAGTGTGAAAGGCGCTTTTCACGAAATAGACGCGTTGACGGAAGGTGAAAAAATTTCCACCGGAGATAAAGTCAAAGTAACAAAAATAATTGATAATCAAACAGTATTAGTAATAAAAATATAAAATAATCCATTATGAATCCATTTTTTTTAATTGTCATTGGAACCGTTGTTGTATTCATTCTGGTGATGTCGTTGGTTTCACGTTACAAACGATGTCCGTCGGATAAAATATTAGTTGTATATGGAAATACAGGAGGATCTTCTGCTAAGTGTATTCACGGCGGCGGCGCTTTTATCTGGCCGGTTATTCAAGATTTTGCCTATCTGAGCTTGATACCTATTTCCATTGAAGCTAATTTAACCAATGCTTTGAGCCGCCAAAATATCAGGGTGGATGTTCCCTGCCGTTTTACCGTTGGAATTTCGACCGAATCCGATAGCATGAACAACGCAGCAGAACGCTTGTTGGGACTAACTTCCGACCAGATTCAAGAATTGGCGCGCGATATTCTCTTTGGACAATTGCGTCTGGTTATCGCCACGATGTCTATTGAGGAAATTAACTCCGACAGGGATAAATTTCTGGAAAATATTTCCAAAAATGTAGAAGCCGAATTGAAAAAAATAGGTTTAAAGTTGATTAATGTCAATGTGACCGATATTAAAGATGAATCCGGTTATATTGCCGCATTGGGAAAAGAAGCTGCTGCAAAAGCTATAAATGAAGCAAAAGTAAGTGTCGCTGAGCAAGATAAAATAGGAGAAATAGGAAAAGCGGAAGCAGAAAGAGATACTCGCATCAAGACTTCGCAAGCCAATGCAATTGCGGTACAGGGAGAAAATCAAGCGAAAATCGAAATCGCCAATTCCGACGCTTTACGTCGTGAAAAAGAAGCAGAAGCGTTGAAAATTGCAATCACTGCGGAAAAAGTACAACAGGCGAAAGCGCTACAAGAAGCATACTTCGCTGAACAACAGGCAGAAACGGTTCGCGCTGATCGAGAACGCTCTACACAACAAGCAAATGTCATTGTTCCTCAGGAAATAGAAAAACAACGAAGAATTATTGAAGCGCAAGCGGAAGCGGAAAAAATCAGAGAAAACGCACGTGGAGAAGCCGACGCTATTTATGCCAAGATGGATGCGGAAGCTAAAGGACTTTTCGAAATACTGACCAAACAGGCGGAAGGTTATGAAAAAATGGTCAAGGCGGCCGGTGGAAATCCGCAAAGCGCTTATCAATTGTTGTTGATTGAAAAATTACCGGAGCTTATCAAAACTCAAGTAGAAGCAATTAAAAATATTAAAATTGATAAAATTACCGTTTGGGACGGAAATAATAATAAAGCGGGAAATACTTCTACGGCTAATTTTATTTCCGGTTTAATGAAATCGGTTCCTCCATTAAACGATTTGTTTAATATGGCCGGAATGAATTTGCCGGAATATTTAAAAGGAAAAGAAAAAGAGGATACCGGCTCTTTAATTCATAACTCATAACTCACAATTCAAAATATGTTATCTTTTATTACATGGACAGCCGATCCGGTTGCGTTTACAATCCCTTTTATAGAAAGAGAAGTCCGTTGGTATGGTGTTGCTTTTGCCGTTGGTTTTACGCTTGGAACTTGGATGGTTCGGAAAGTTTGGGAAAATGAGAAATTGAATGATGTATGGTTTGATAGACTTTTTTTCTATGTGATTATTTCTGCGACCATCGGCGCTCGATTAGGACATTGTTTGTTTTACAATCCCGGTTTTTATTTAGCTCATCCGGTTGACATTCTCAAAATTTGGGAAGGCGGTTTAGCAAGTCATGGAGGCACATTGGGGATTATCGTTGCGATTTGGATTTATTCAAGGAAAGTGACTCACAAAAGTATGCTTTGGACTTTCGACCGATTAGTGCTTCCTGTAGGGTTTGTCGCTGCTTTGATTCGCTTAGGTAATTTGATGAATCATGAAGTTTATGGTCATCCGACCGATTTGCCGTGGGCTTTTCGTTTCATAAGTAACTTTCCGTACGTGCACAGAGGCGCCGATCCGGTGTTTACATTGCCTTCACATCCTACTCAACTTTATGAAGCTGCTTTTTACATACTTACTTCTTGCATTTGCCTCTGGATGTATTGGAAAAGAAAGGATTACAAATACGAAGGATTTATTTTCGGCGTATTTTTAATCGGTATCTTTCTTTCCCGTTTTTTCATCGAATTTTTCAAGAACGTACAGGAAGAATTTGAAGAAGGAATGTTTTTGGATATGGGGCAATTGCTGAGTATTCCATTTATCATTGCGGGCTTTTGGTATATGTATAAAGGAATAAAAGCCAAAAGTGAAGAAAAGCAAGACTTGAAAAAGGCGAAATAGATGATTGTTGTAGAGATTATTACAATTGGCGATGAGTTGTTGATAGGGCAAGTTGTCGACACTAATTCTGCTTGGATGGCTGTCGAGTTAAACAAAGTGGGGTTGGATGTCCGATACAAAACGACCATAGGAGATAATGAAAAAGATATTTTAGACGCTCTTGAAAAAGCTTTCTCAAGAGCGTCTATTGTTTTGGTAACCGGAGGAATCGGTCCAACCAAAGACGATATTACAAAAAAGACTCTGTGTAAATATTTCAATACGCAGTTGGTTTTTGATGAAAAAACGTTAAAAACAATCGAAGAAGTAATCGGCAGACTTCACAGAACAATGAATGAATTGACTCGATTTCAGGCTTATGTTCCTGAAAATTGTACTGTCATTCAAAACAAAATGGGAACAGCGCCTGTTACTTGGTTTGAAAAAAACGGAAAGATTTTGGTTTCGATGCCCGGCGTTCCTTATGAAATGAAATGGGCGATGCAAAAAGAGATTATTCCACGATTACAAAAAGCATTTCCAACTTCCGGTTTTATTCAACATCAGGCTTATTGGGTAAAAAATTATTCGGAATCCATGCTGGCCTTGCACTTGGAAGTCTTTGAAAATGAATTGCCTCAATCTATTAAACTGGCATACTTGCCTACTTCGGGATTAGTACGATTGCGATTAACAGGGAAAGGCGCTAATGAAGCAATTTTGAATCAGAGAATGAAAATGCAAAGGGATAAATTATTTGCCCTTTTATCCGGAAATATTGTTTCGGAAGAAGATAATGCTTTGGAAAACGTTCTTGATAAAATCTTGAGAGATAAAAAATTAACTTTAAGTGTCGCTGAAAGTTGTACCGGCGGAAAGTTAGCATCTTTATTTACTGTGATACCGGGATGTTCCGAATATTTCAAGGGTGGTGTAGTATCTTATTCCAATGAAGCCAAAATTCGTATTTTAGATGTAAACGCAACGGATATAGACAAATATGGCGCAGTGAGCCAACCGGTTGTCGAACAAATGGTTTTGGGCGCTCAACATATTTTTCAGACCGATTGCGCCATCGCTGTTTCGGGAGTAGCCGGTCCGGGCGGAGGAACGCCGGAAAAACCGGTAGGAACAGTTTGGATTGCTGTCGTTTATAAGGGAAAATACAGGTCTCTGAAATTTCATTTCTCTCAAAACAGGGAAAGCAATATACTACGGGCCTGCAATTGTGGAATGACCATGCTCTTAGAAATGTTACAACCATTTCTTTGTATGAATTTTGGAGGAGAGGATACATAGTTTTTATTTTCCAGTTTGTTTCTCAAACAGGATTAATTAGCAATCATTTGAATTTCAGCTGACATCTTCAACTTTTACTCCGCTCTTCACTTCAAAACCGAATTTTTGATTTTGCAAATATTTCTTTAAATATCATCGCTTCACGAAGCCTGCTAAATTTTAATACAAGATATAATAACTTATGATAAAATTACATCACGTTTGTTTATTATTTTTCCTCTCCGAAGATACTTCCGTAACGATGATATTCGTATGCAATGCTTTGCTCTTTCAAATAATGAAGCAGTTCCAAATGGCCTTCAATAAGCGGTTTATTATGGGCGATATGTTTGCCGAGTTCAGCTGCTTTTTGATAAAAAGCATCCGGTAATTCGGAGGAAACGGTGCGTATCCGCTCGTATTGATCCATTTCTTTGATAAAGTCGTGTTCTTCTTGAATAACGATTTGGATGCCTTTTACGGATATAATTCCTTTTTCAATGATATTTCTGTTTTTATTGTTCTTCGAAATACTTACAAATAAAGGTGTTCCGGTTGTACTTGCTGCAATTAATACAAGCAGAATATCAGTCGGACTATCGTTTTCTCTTACGCGAAATCCAAGACTTTTCAACGGAAGATAACGGAAAATATTTTCTTCGCCATAAATATGTGAAATGTCTTTTTCTTGCGAAAATTCGTCTTGCCAAATTTTTTGATAATTTATAAAAGCAGAGTTTATACGGTCTTTATCTTTTTTGTCCGGAACAAAATTGCTCCAAACAGTTATAGATTCTGTTTCGGGAATTTCGTTTTCGGAAAATTCTACAAAGCAGGAAACATAATTTGGTCCTCCGGCCTTAATACCTCCGCCAAAAGCCGAACGTTTCATTCCGCCGAATGGTTGGCGGCGTACGATAGCTCCCGTAATACCTCTATTAATATACAGATTTCCGGCTTCGATACTCTTTTTCCACAGGGTTTGTTCGTCTTCGTTCAAACTTTGTAATCCAGCTGTTAATCCGTATTCCGATGAGTTGGCATATTCAATGCCCTGTTCCAAACTGTCGATGCAAACCACTGATAGAAAAGGCGCAAACAATTCATTTTTAAATGTGTAGCTTGTCGGTTTCACACCCCACTTTACAGTAGGTTTGAGGATATATTTCTTTTTATCTACAAATTCGGGAGCAACCAACCATGATTCGCCTTCTTCCAAATGTTCAATAGCATATTGCAATTTTTCATTGTTATTATCAATCATAGGACCCACATAGTTCATTGTATCCCAAACGCTTCCGGTTCGCAAACTGGTGACGGCGTCTTTCAATTTCGATTGGAACGATTCATTGTTGTACGTTTTCTTATCCACCAATAATAACGAGCAAGCGGAACATTTTTGTCCTGCATTACTAAAGGCTGAAGATACGGTATTTAATATGGCATGGTCTTGATCGGCATTGGCTGTAATAATTATTGCATTTTTCCCTCCCGTTTCGGCTGAAAGAGGCGTGTGCGGACTGTTTTTCAGCAAACGGAAAGCCGTATCGGTTCCTCCGGTTAAAATGATATGTTTTATCGCTGAATGTGATGTGAGGTAATTTAAGGAAGTCCGTTCGGCAGGACAAATCACTTGTAAAGCGTCTTTTGGAACGCCGGCATCCCAAAAACATTTGGCAAATTCCCAAGCAACCGGAAGCGCTGCGGTAGCCGGTTTCAGAATGACCGTATTGCCGCCGGACAACGCAGCGGCTACGCCGCCTGCCGGAATAGCCAGCGGAAAATTCCAAGGCGGAATAACCAGAATAATTCCTTTCGGTCGATAAGATACGGTTTTCAATCTGTCGAAATATTTCATAGACAGAGGATAAAAACGACAAAAATCAATCGCTTCCGAAACTTCTACGTCTCCTTCGGTAAACGTTTTCCCCGTAATCGCCGCCATGCATCCGATTAAGTCGCCACGTTTAGCGCTCAGATTTTCAGCTACTTGATGTAGGATCTCGTTACGTTTGTCCACTGTGGTTTTCCGCCAATTGGAAGCATCTCTTTCGGCAATAGCGATGATTTCTTTTACCTGCTCCAAAGAAGATAAATTGGCTTCGCAAAAGACAGATTCATCGTTGCGGCTGCGGTCGTGATACAACTTTTTATATTTTGTAACCGTTTCTTTGTCCCCTATTTGAACGGGAACGGTAAAATTTTTCTCATTGACGGTCGTTTCCCATTTTTTCAAAACATTCAATGCCCATGCTCTGTTTTGCGGTAAATCCAAATCGGTATCCGATTCATTAGCAAAGGTATGAATGTCTTTTACGGGATTTGGTTTCTTATTTCTGTCTTGGGTGCGAAAAGGCGTCGTATGAATTGTATCCTTTAATTGATAAGCTTCCAAGAACTGATTGGCAAGAAAATTCCACTGAGGACTGTTTAATTTCAAATTGAAAGTATAACTCAAAAAATTATCTTTTCCGGTATTTTCATCCAGACGGCGTACCAGGTAAGAAATGGCGTTCAGAAAATGATTCGCTTTGACTACAGGAGTGTAGAGAATGATTTGTTTTTGCAATTTCCGCATCACGCGCGGCAAATTGTTGGCCATCCCTTCCAGCATTTCGAAAGTCACGTATTCCGAAACATTATTTTTTTCAGCCAGTAAGTGTGCGTAAGCGATACTAAAATAATTATGAGAAGCGACTCCGACTGGACAAGCTTTTACGTTTTCAGGCAGCAAAGCAATATCCAGAATATGCATGTAATTAGCATCTACTTCTATTTTAGACGAATATACGGGAACAGGCCACCCTCGTAAAGACGAAATGATGCTTTCCATTTGCAGGTTAGCGCCTTTTACCAAACGCATTTTGACAGGAGCGCCGCCTTCCGACAACCGTTTTTTTGCAAAATCAAGTAACCGTTTCTGAAAACCGGATGCATCCGGAAGATAAGCTTGGATGACAATCCCCGCTGTGTAATTTTTAAATTCGGGACGACTCAAAACTTCTATAAATACATCCAGCGTCAATTCCGTATCTTTATATTCTTCCATATCGAGATTGACAAATTTCGCACGTTTTTCACCGTTATTGTCAATATAAGGATGATTGATGGCTTTTTGATAGACAGTAGCCACTTGATCACATAATTCTTTTTTATTTTGTTCGTAACTTAAGGAATGAATTTGGGCGTAAATTCCCGATAGTTTGATGGAAATATAATTGATATCCGGTTCTTCCAATGCTTCCAAATAGTGTTTATAGCGGGTTTCAGCTTCACCATCACCCAATACGACTTCACCGAGCAGGTTTATATTTTGCCCGATATTGCTTTTTCGCCGTCCGGCCAGGTGCTTGGTCAACTTCGGACGTTCTTCTGCAATAATAATCTTATTTGTTTCGTTGCGGAGTTTTAATTTGAATATCGGCATTGCAATTAACGGGAACAAATAACCTCCCAACAAATACGCTTTTATCAAAAGACGGTCGAAACGGCCAAAGAAATCGGGAATACCGTATTCTTTGATAATTTGCCGAACACGCTTATTCAGTTTTCTATTATCGCGAATTTGTGAAGATTCGTCCAACATTCGTGATAGAAATGTTTTATATTCAGGGGTTTGTACTAACGAAGCAAATTTTTTTTGTTCTTTGACTTCATCCGGCGTAAGTTCGAAACCTGCTTTCCGAAGAAAATTCCTCGCCCATTCAATTACTTCATTTGTTGTGACTTGCATCATAATAGTGATAAAATTTAGTTTTAGAAAAAAGTAAACAAATATACGTATAATTTTTTCAATTACAAAAAAGGGAGAGAGAAGATCAGGGCAACCGCATCAGAAATTAACATTTCTGTAATGAAGCGATGAAAAATTTATAACTTGATTCCATATTTTTGCGTTGTTTTACAAAAAAAGTGTTTACATTTGCATTCGAATTTGATAAATGCACAAATTGATGACTTTCGATTTAAATAAAAGCACATTTGATATTTTTAACATAAAATATTTGGAACTCGCCGGATTTTTCTTAGAGAGAGATGCCTAGGCGTATACCTTAATTTAAATTGCGCGCGCGCGCGCGCATTAGCAACTTACATTGTTTAATAAAAGCCGGTTGTCTTTACCGGAGACGGAAATATAAGAACTAAGAGTTAGGAATGGAAAATAGAGAGTGGAGAAAAAAGCGAAGCCCTGAAAGGGCTTGATTTTTATAACCGCAGGTCAACGACCTGCGGATGAGCGAACACTACTATGTCCTGCATCTTTCAGGCAGCGGTTGCGCCGTGTTTTCTGTTCCGCAGGTCGTTGACCTGCGGTTATGAAAATCAAGCCCTTTCAGGCCGCCGTAACGTCCTTTCGTGCTTTTGCGCTTTTTGCCTCCAATCGCTTCGCTTCATTGGGGGTTATTCATCTTGAAGGCTTTCGGCCTTCCTTTCTCTATCTCTTAGTTCTTGAAAGCCGTCTGTCCCGTAGGGACAGCATGTTGGTAGAAAACGGGGTTTATTTTCACCGTCGCCCGTCCCGTCAGGGACGGAATGTGTAGAAAAATCATATTCTTTCCCTGACGGGACAGAGAAAGGCTGGAGAGGTCCGTATTTTCTACCGACATTTTGTCCCGTAGGGACAGACGGCCTTCAAGAACTAAGAGTTAAAAACTAAAAGTTAAGAACGGAAAGCCTTTCGCGCTTCGGAGCAGTGAAGAAGGGTGACGATACGCCCCGAAGACGGGTGCCTTCCGTTTTGGAGAATAAGGGACGTCCTGAAAGGACTTGATTTTCATAACCGCAGGTCAACGACCTGCAGATGAGCGAACACTACTATGTCCTGCCTTTTCAGGCAGCGGTTTCGCGGAGTCCGTTCATTCCGCAGGTCAACGACCTGCGGTTATGAAAATCAAGTCCTTTCAGGACGCCGTAACGTGCTTTCGTGCTTTCGCCCTTTCGTGCTTTCGTGCTTTCACGCTTTCGCGCTTCGGAGCAGTGAAGACGGGTGACGATACGCCTCAGGACGTTGGAGATGGATTGGAAACAAAATACGGATGGAATATTTCTCCGACAAATAGCGCCTCAAAAAAGATATAGCCCTGTTCCTTGTTATACTTTAATTTCCAAAAAGTTTGATTTCGTTTTTCTGTTTTTTCCAAAAAACGTTTATATTCGTCCGATTCGGGATGAAAAGGACGATGATTCAAGGCTTGTTGAATACTTTTCCATTCTTTAATCAATTCCAAAGTCGTTT
>JAIRLY010000099.1 GCA_031259075.1 Dysgonamonadaceae bacterium
CAGGGACTGTCAGAGTCAGAACTGTTGCCTGTATTGTGTTGGCGTCATACCGAATTCATCTTTGAAATAGCGGTTGAAATAGCGTATGGTGTAGAAACCTACGCGGTCGGAGATTTCGGAAATGTTGTATTGACTGTCTTTTAATAATTGGGCTGCGCGTTTCAGGCGGATGGAACGGATAAATTCATTGGGCGATAAACCAAGTATGGACTGGAATTTCCGGTAGAGTTGACTCCGGCTCAGGGCGACGTCCGAGCCCAGTTCTTCGACTGAATATTCCGGGTTATTGATGTTTTTTTCTACAAAAAGCAGGGCTTTTTTTATCAGTTCTTCGTCTATTGAAGTGGTGGTGATGTTTCCCGGTGCGATTTCGATGGTTCGGAGAAAGCGTTTTTTTCGTTTTTCCTGTTGTTCGATAAGCATTTCGATGCGGGCAAACAGGACTTCAAAGTTAAACGGTTTGGCGATGTAGGAGTCTGCACCGGCTTTGTAGCTTTCGATTTTGGCTTCGTCCGACAAACGGGCTGTGAGTAAGATGATCGGGATATGTGAGGTTTGAATGTTGGTTTTCAAATGTTCGCACATTTCTAAACCGTTCAGGACGGGCATCATCAGATCGGAAACAATTAAATCAGGAAATTTTTTTACAGCAATTTCTTCGCCCTGTTTTCCGTTGGCGGCCTGTAATACCAGAAATTTATCGCTCAACTGTTCCGCCAGAAAATATCTAAATTCCTGATTGTCTTCTACGATCAGGAGGGTTTTCTGTTTTTTCGGGGAGGATATGATATTTTCCGTTTCGTTTTCCGGTAGCGTCCGGGTTTCGGCAAGTTCGTTTTCCACCGGATCGACAGGGATATATACCGCAAAGACGCTTCCTTCATTCAATTTGCTGCTTACGGTGATTTGTCCGCCATGTAATTCGACATATTCTTTTACTAAATGCAGCCCGATTCCCGATCCGATTTTACCAAATTCATTGTTTTTGCTCTGGTAGAAGCGGTCGAAAACCGTTTGCTGTTCTTTTTCCGGGATGCCGCAACCGGTATCTGCGATTTTTATTTTGACATATTCCCGCCCTGAATCTTCTGTAAGCGTTATTGTGGTGGAAATCAGCCCGTTTTCTGGAGTAAATTTCAGTGCATTGGAATACAGATTGTTGAGGATTTTACGGATTTTATCTTTGTCGAATTTTAAAAACAGCTGTTTGTGTTCGCTTTCAAATGTAAAGTTGATGGATTTGGTTTCTGCTATTTCTTTGAATGTGTGGTATGTCTGTTTGGCAAATTTCACAAAATCTTCGGTGGAGAGTTTCAGTTTTTCTCCACCCATTTCCAATTTTCTGAAATCCAGCAGTTGGTTAATCAATCCGAGCATGTCTTCGGCATTCCGGTAAATGGAAGAGAGTTTTAGCTTCAGGGATTCGTCGGTCAACTGTTGGATCAGCCGGCCTAATGGTGTCATTATCAATGTTAATGGCGTCCGGAATTCGTGACTGATATTAGTAAAGAAACGGAATTTCATCTGGTCCAGTTCTTCTTTTTGTTTTTGCTTTTCCTGCATTTGCTGTTTTTCCAGTTGCTTCCTGTTTTTCTTGTTGAGATAGGAAGTCAACAGCAGGGCGCTTCCCGTCACCAGCAGGAAGTAAAAGATCCGTGCATAAATGGTTGCCCAGAATGGCGGCGAGATAATAATTGTTAAGGAAACGGCTTCGTCACCCCATGTTTTGTCATTATTGGCAGTATAAACATTCAGTTTGTATTTACCGGGCGGCAGTCCGGTATAGGTAAGCAACCCGGAGCCTGCGGTTTCGATTTCGTTCCAGTCTTTATCGTAGTTTTCCAGTTTATAGCGGAAATAAGTTCGCGAGGGATTGACAAAATTCAATCCGGCAAATTCTACGGAGATGAAATTTTCATTGTATTTCAGTTGGATTTCGTCTGTCTTGTTGATCGGTTGTTTCAAAATAATCCGTCCTTTGTATTCCGTATTTTCATAGATCGGCGAATTAAAGAGTTTCAGGGAAGTAAACAGCGGTTTATTTTTACCTGTATTGTAATACAATTTTTGCGGATTGAAGACGTTAAATCCGTGTATACCGCCAAAATAAAGCATTCCGTTGCTTGTTTTGAGCGAGGAACCGTCATAGAATTTTCCGCTTTGCAAACCGTCGAAACTATTAAAGTTCAACAGGCTGAAAGAGTAGGCGTTTTCCGTTTGCGTCACTTCAATGCGTGTGATTCCGGCAACAGACGAAATCCACATTATTCCCTGATCATCTTCTTCTATCGCAGACACGGAATTGTTAGGCAATCCGTTGTCTATGTTGATTACGGTTCGCTTTTGGTTTTTATTGTCCCAGATTCTTATGCCCAGTTCCGTTCCAAACCATAGCAAAGAGCGGCTGTCTTTCAACATGCAATAGTATTTGGTATCGCGGTCGCGGAATATCGGGTTTCCGGGCGCATCTGTTTCCGGCACCCAGACACTGTCGGCGCGAGTATTGTAATAATAAATGCCCTGCTCGTCGAGAACGGCAAAGCAGGAATCGTTCAGCGGATAAAAATCATAACTTATCCGGAAGGACGCGATTTTGGGGAACCGCTGATGAAGGAAGTTTATTTCCCCGGTTTGAATATCCAGTTCTCCGATACCCTGATTTTTTAAGCTTACCCAGTAACGTCCGTCCGGATCTTCGTAAATGGCTCTTGAAATGTTTTGATTCGGATAAATATCCATGTTTTCCAGTGTCCGGTTATACGTTTTTATTCGCTTTCCGTCGATACAAAAAAAGCCGCTCAGGTAGGTTCCAACCCATATCCGGTCTTTCCGGTCGCGGTATAAGGTGAGGCACAATCCTTTAATCAAGTTTCCGAATATTTTTTCCGTTTTTCCCGTACCGGGGAAATAGCGGAACAAGCCGTTGGCAGTTCCGACGATAACCGTTCCGTCTTTATCTTCCAGAAAACAGCGTACAATTTCATTGGTCGTCGATGTTGTATTTTTTACCGTCTGTATCAACTGGAATTTTTGCATGCTTGGGTGGTAATAATACAAACCCTGAAAGAGGGTTCCTACCCACAATCCGTTATTATTGTCAACGAGGACGCTATGAATATCGTTGTCGGACACGCCTCCGCCTTTGATATTTATCAGGGGGATGTTTTCAACTTCCAGTGTTTTGCTGTGGATGTAGCGCAGTCCCGTCCGGGAAGTTCCCACCCATACATTTCCGTCTCTGTCGATATCCATGCAGGTAAAGAAATTGGAAGGTCCGGAAATAGACGCCGCCTGTGTCCATGTTTTGTCTGTCCGGTTATAAAAATAAACGGCAAAATTGTACATTAACCAGAGGTCGCCGTTTTCTGCCGGATGAATGGACAGGCGGTCGGTAATATTCGTGATCGTGTTCAGGAAGCGGATGTCTTGCGAAACAAAATCCCCGGAAGCTGAATCCCAGCAACGAATCAATCCGCCGGAATAGACAATCCAGTATAAATTCTTGTATTGCGCCAGTTCGCTGGGAATACCGAATTTTTGTGTAAATTCGTCTGTTCCATGCGTGACGGTTTTTAATTTCTGCATGGAAATATCGTAAAAATAGAACGTATTGTCTTCCGTCAGAAACCAGTAATTTTTGGAATCGTCGATGAATAAATCCTTTAATTTTTTCTGCAAGCCTAACGAGCGCAGTTCGGCGTCGATATCGTAGATGAATTGATTTGTATTCAGATCCAGCAATAATAAATAGCCGGATTTCATCCAGATGCGACCTTTGCTGTCGTAATATTCACGCGGCGTTTTTGAATAGCTCCATCTATATTCTTTCCACTTGTCCTGATAAAAATAGTTGAATGAAGCGCCGTCGTACAAATTCAAAATAGAAGCGGTCCGTATGGCTAAACGTCCGTCGGGAGTTACGGTCAAACTTCTGATTTGGTTGTCCGACAAGCCGTCAATCATATCCACGTGGCGGAAAAGATACTGCGAATGGGCGTTTAAAGCACTTATTAAAAGGATATGCAACAAGCATAGCGGTTTTAATTTCATAAAATTCATCTTTGTATATTAAAAACGGGGGATAAAGATACAAAAAAAATCCTGTTTTTAATGGCTAAATCTTTTTCCTTTTTTTCTTTTTTTTCCAAGAGCATGTAAATGGCTATTCGTTTACTCGTCAACTTGTTGAGGATACACAAAACCGGTATCCACGTGGCGAACGTTCAAATATTCGACCATTTACCGCTTTGGGTAGAATTGAAAATTGACTTCAGCAATCAGTATTTGGAAAAGATAAAAACCGCCTTGTTTTTCTCATAAATTTAGCCTACTTTTGTGTGGAGTTATTTGAAATCACAAGGTAAAATGAAGCAGTTCGCTCGTTGCGATATCGTTACCCGTTTATACTTTCCTTTGGAACAAAAACCTGTTTTTTAGGAGTTAACAAAAGAATTTTTTGTACTTTTGTATAAAATTTAAACAAACAAAATCATGGCAAAAAAGAAGGCATTACTGGTTATCTTAGATGGGTGGGGTTTC
>JAIRLY010000155.1 GCA_031259075.1 Dysgonamonadaceae bacterium
CTTTATTTTATAAAGAATTATTCATACCTTTGCCACCCATTTTGTATATTTTGTACAAGAGGGTTTAATTTATAGATAATAAAAAGTAATTGAAATGCCAGGATTAATTGGAAAAAAAATCGGAATGACATCCGTTTTCAGTGCTGATGGGAAAAATCTTCCATGCACTGTTATCGAAGTAGGTCCTTGTGTAGTTACTCAAGTAAAGACCGTTGAAATAGACGGTTACGAAGCAGTTCAATTAGGATTTCAGGACAAAAAGGAAAAACACGCCACCAAGCCTGAATTAGGACACTTCAAAAAAGCAGGAGTAACTCCCAAGCGACACTTGGCCGAGTTCAAAGGACAAGGGAATTACAAACCCGGAGATGTAATCACTGTCGATTTTTTCGACGGCGAATTGTATGTCGATGTAATTGGAACATCGAAAGGAAAAGGATACCAAGGCGTTGTAAAACGTCATGGATTTAAAGGAGTAGGTGAAGCTACATTAGGACAGAGTGACCGTCAACGTCACCCGGGTTCAATCGGCGCCTGTTCTTATCCGGCAAAGGTATTCAAAGGCACTCGTATGGCAGGACACATGGGCGACCAGCGTGTTACTACTCAAAACTTGGAAGTGATTAAATTATTGCCTGAACACAATTTGATTTTGGTCAAAGGTTCTGTTCCGGGCGCAAAAGGTTCAATCGTAATCGTTCAAAAATAATGGAAGTAAGCGTATATAACATTAAAGGAGAGGATACCGGAAAAAAGGTAAACCTCAAAGACGGAGTATTTGGAATTGAACCGAACGATCACGTTATTTATTTGGACGTCAAACAGCATTTGGCTAACAAACGGCAGGGAACGGCAAAAACCAAAGAAAGAAGTGAAATGTCGGGAAGCACCCGAAAATTAGGTCGTCAAAAAGGTGGCGGCGGCGCTCGAAGAGGCGATATTAATTCCCCTGTTTTGGTAGGCGGCGCCAGAGTCTTTGGTCCCAGACCAAGAGATTATGAATTTAAATTGAATAAAAAAGTAAAAACTTTAGCTCGTAAATCGGCTTTGTCGTATAAAGTGCGCCAAGAAGCAATTACAGTTGTTGAAGATTTTACTTTCGACATTCCGAAAACAAAGGAATTTATAGCATTGACTAAAAATTTGAACCTGTCGGGTAAAAAATTGTTATTAGTGCTTCCTGAAAATAATGATAACATTTACTTGTCGGCACGTAATTTACAAAAGACAAGTGTCGTAACCGTTTCGGAACTCAATACTTACAAAGTATTAGATGCAGCGCATTTGGTATTATTGGAAAGTTCGGTAACCGCTATAAATAACTTTTAATTATTAAGGAGGAATAAATAATGGGAATTATTATAAAACCGATCGTAACAGAGAAACAAACTCTGATTACAGAGAAAAAAGCGAACCGTGTCGGATTTCGCGTTTCTCCCGACGCCAATAAATTGGAAATAAAAGCGGCAATCGAAGAACTTTACGGAGTGACTGTCGTAAAAGTCAATACGATGAATTACGATGGAAAAAGAAAATCGCGATACACCAAATCCGGCGTTGTGAGTGGGAAAGAAGCTGCTTTCAAAAAGGCAATCGTAACCTTGAAAGAAGGCGAAACAATAGATTTCTTTAGTAACATATAAAAAAAGATGAGAGATAAGGGATTAAAGGAGATAAATTATAGACAATATAGCCGTCTTTTATCTTTTATCTTTAAGTCTATTATAATCTAAATAATAAATGGGAATTCGTAAATTAAAGCCCACAACACCGGGGCAAAGACACAAGATTATCGGTACATTTAGTGAAATCACGGCTATTGTACCGGAAAAATCTCTTGTTTACGGTAAATACAAATCGGGAGGACGGAATGCCGAAGGCCACAGGACGATGCGTCACATAGGCGGAGGACATAAACGTAAATTCAGATTGATCGATTTCAAGAGAAATAAAGATGGTATTCCTGCAACCGTGAAAACAATCGAGTACGATCCCAATCGTTCGGCTCGTATTGCATTGTTGTTTTATGCCGACGGAGCGAAAACGTATATTATTGCTCCCAATGGCTTGGAAGTAAATCAAACCGTGATATCGGGAAAAGATGCAGCGCCTGAAATCGGCAATGCACTTCCTTTGGCTAATATTCCTTTAGGTACAGTAATTCATAATATCGAATTACGGCCGGGACAAGGAGCTAAAATGGTTCGTTCTGCAGGAGCATTCGCTCAGATCGTTTCGCGTGAAAGCAATTATGCTATTATCAAAATGCCGTCGGGCGAAACGCGAAAAATACTTTCAACTTGTAAAGCTACCATTGGCAGCGTGGGCAACTCGGATCATGCTTTGGAAAAATCAGGAAAAGCGGGAAGATCAAGATGGTTGGGTCGTCGTCCGCGTGTGCGCGGTGTTGTGATGAACCCGGTCGATCATCCGATGGGCGGTGGTGAAGGTCGCGCTTCGGGAGGACATCCCAGATCTCGCAAAGGATTGTATGCTAAGGGCTTGAAAACAAGAGCTCCTAAAAAACATTCTTCTAAATACATTATTGAAAGAAGAAAAAAATAACCTGATTAATTAAGAGTAAATTATGAGTCGTTCATTAAAAAAAGGCCCTTACATTAATGTTAAGTTGGAAAAGAAAATTCTGGCGATGAATGAAACAGGTAAAAAATCTGTGATAAAAACATGGGCAAGAGCTTCAATGATTTCACCTGACTTTGTTGGGCATACCGTTGCAGTTCACAATGGTAATAAATTTATTCCTGTTTACGTTACGGAGAATATGGTTGGACACAAATTGGGTGAATTTTCACCTACTCGTCAATTCCGTGGTCATGCAGGAAACAAGAAAAAGTAAAAATTAAACAAAAATGGGTGCTAGAAAGAGAATATCAGCAGAAAAAAGAAAAGAAGAACGAGAAAGTTTATATTTCGCTAAATTGCGAAATGTTCCGACTTCTCCTCGTAAGATGCGTCTCGTAGTGGATATGATTCGAGGAATGGAAGCCTTCAGAGCTTTAGGCATTTTGAAATTTTCGAATAAAGAGGCTGCTGCAAGAGTAGAAAAACTGCTTAAATCAGCCATTTCCAATTGGGAACAAAAAACCGGCCGTCAAGCAGAAAATGGAGAATTATATGTAACATCAATCAGCGTGGATTCAGCTACTATGTTGAAAAGAATGCGTCCGGCGCCTCAAGGAAGAGGTCATCGTGTCCGTAAACGTTCAAACCACGTAACGTTGTTTGTAGATACAAAAACCGATAAACAAAATTAATTGCTAAATGGGACAAAAAGTAAATCCGATAAGTAATCGTTTGGGAATCATCCGTGGATGGGATTCGAATTGGTACGGAGGCAATAATTATGGCGATACTTTGTACGAAGACAGCAAAATCCGCAAATATTTGAACGCCCGTCTCGCTAAAGCAAGTGTATCTCGAATCGTTATTGAACGTACATTGAAACTGGTAACTATTACCGTATGTACAGCCCGTCCGGGGATTATCATAGGTAAAGGTGGTAAAGACGTAGATACACTGAAAGAGGAATTGAAAAAAATTACCGATAAGGAAGTTCAAATCAATATTTTCGAAGTAAAAAGGCCTGAATTGGATGCAACGATTGTAGCAAATAACATTGCTCGTCAATTGGAAGGCAAAATGGCTTATCGCCGCGCTATTAAAACGGCGATCGCTTCTACTATGCGTATGGGAGCGGAAGGAATTAAAGTACAAATCTCCGGTCGTTTAAATGGTGCAGAAATGGCTCGTTCCGAAATGTATAAGGAAGGAAGAACGCCATTACATACGTTGAGAGCCGATATCGACTATGCCTTAGGTGAAGCGCTGACAAAAGTAGGTCTGTTGGGTGTAAAAGTCTGGATTTGCCGAGGCGAAGTGTATGGCAAAAAAGATCTTGCGCCCCAGTTTGCTGTGGCTAAAGAACTCAATCGTAGCGGTGGAGGTGGTTCTAACGAAAGAAATAATCGTGGAGAAAGAGGCGACAGAGGCGACAGAAGGAATCGCCGCCCCAGAGAAAAAAAATAATTATAAATGGGAATTATGAGTTTAAATTATAAATTATGATTCGTAATTCATAATTAAGAAAAAGATGTTACAACCGAAAAAAACAAAATTCAGAAGGTCGCAAAAAGGCCGGATGAAAGGCAATGCCCAGAGAGGAAATCAATTGTCTTTCGGTTCTTTTGGTATAAAAACGTTACAGTCCAAATGGATTACAGGGCGGCAAATTGAAGCTGCACGTGTCGCTGTAACCCGTTATATGCAACGACAAGGTCAAGTGTGGGTGCGAATTTTTCCCGATAAACCCATTACCAAAAAACCGGCAGAAGTACGTATGGGTAAAGGAAAAGGAGCGCCGGAAGGATTCGTAGCGCCGGTTACGCCCGGAAGAATCCTTTTCGAAATCGAAGGCGTGTCTTTTGATGTGGCGAAAGAAGCTTTGAGGCTTGCTGCCCAAAAACTTCCGGTAACAACGAAGTTTGTAGTAAGACGTGATTATGACTATAATAATCAAAATGAATAAAATGTGTAATCGTTATGAAAATTGCAGAAATAAGAGATTTAGCTACTCCGGAATTGAAAGAAAGGATTGAAGCAGAAGTGAAAGCTTACGAACAAAAGAAAATCAATCACAGTATTTCTCCATTGGATAGTCCTGCAGTGATCACACGGTCACGCAGAGAAATCGCACGCATGAAAACAGAATTGCGTCGCAGAGAACTTCAAATCAAATAAAAAGCAACTGAATGGAAACTAGAAATTTAAGAAAAGAAAGAGTTGGTGTTGTTTCCAGTAATAAAATGGACAAATCCATTACCGTTGCTGTGAAATGGAAAGAAAAACACCCCATTTATGGAAAATTCGTGAATAAAACGAAAAAATTCCATGCTCACGATGAGAAAAATGAATGTACAATCGGAGATACCGTAAAAATCATGGAAACTCGTCCTTTGAGCAAAACCAAGAGATGGCGTTTAGTGGAAATCATTGAAAAAGCGAAATAATTATGATACAACAAGAATCCAGACTTATAGTAGCCGATAATTCAGGTGCAAAGGAAGTGCTTTGCATTCGGGTGTTAGGCGGAACAAGAAGACGTTATGCTTCTGTTGGGGATATAATTGTCGTAGCTGTTAAAAACGTTATCCCGTCCAGTGATGTTAAAAAAGGCGCCGTATCCAAGGCGATTATTGTACGTACGAAAAAAGAAATACGCCGGACCGACGGTTCTTATATTCGCTTTGACGACAATGCTTGTGTATTGTTGAATAATGCCGGTGAAATCCGTGGTAGCCGTATTTTTGGCCCTGTAGCCCGCGAACTTCGTGCCGTAAATATGAAAATCGTCTCTTTAGCGCCGGAAGTGTTATAAACGGAGATAAAAGATGAAAGACAAAAAGAAGACGGAAAAAGACAATAAAGTACTTATAATCTATCCTTTCTTCTTAAATCTTTAAGTCTTTAATCTTAAAAAAAGAAAGAAATGAGTAAATTACATATTAAAAAAGGCGATACGGTTTATGTTAATACCGGCGAAGACAAAGGCAAAACAGGCCGCGTATTAAAGGTGTATGTCGAAAAACAACGCGCCCTTGTAGAAGGTATCAATATGGTGTCGAAAGCCGCTAAACCGACTTCTAAGAATCCGCAAGGAGGATTCCAGAAGAAAGAAGCTCCCGTTCATATTTCGAATCTGAACGTTTTGGACCCCAAAAGTGGAAAACCGACTCGTATCGGTCGTAGATTAAATGCAAAAAGAGTCTTAGTTCGTTATTCTAAAAAATCAGGGGAGGAAATTAAATAATGAGCAATACAGCGAATCTGAAAAAAGAATATCAGGAAAAAATAGTTCCTGCATTAATTAAAGAGTTTAATTACACTTCTATAATGCAAGTTCCTGTATTAAAGAAAATTGTAATCAATCAAGGATTAGGATCGGCAGTAGCGGACAAGAAATTGATCGACGTCGCTATTCAGGAATTAACCCTGATTACAGGTCAAAAAGCCGTAGCCACGATCTCTAGAAAAGACATCTCCAATTTCAAACTGCGTAAGAAAATGCCCATCGGAGCAATGGTTACTTTGCGCCGCGAACAAATGTACGAATTTCTGGAACGCTTGGTTCGTGTCGCTTTACCGCGTATCCGCGACTTCAAAGGTATCGAAAGCAAATTGGACGGAAGAGGCAATTACACGCTCGGAATCCAAGAGCAAATTATTTTTCCCGAAATAAATATTGACAATATTACTAAAATATTAGGAATGAATATTACCTTTGTAACTTCTGCACGAACAGATGAAGAGGGTTATGCACTTTTGAGAGAATTTGGATTACCTTTTAAGAATATTAAAAAGAACTAAAATATGGCTAAAGAATCAATGAAAGCGCGCGAGGTAAAGCGTGCAAAATTAGTTGCCAAATATGCTGAAAAAAGAGCTCAACTGAAAAAAGAAGGCAATTATGACGCATTGCAAGCCTTACCTAAAAATGCTTCTCCTGTGCGTTTACACAATCGTTGTAAACTAACGGGACGTTCGAAAGGATATATTCGCCAGTTTGGTATTTCCCGTATTCAGTTCAGGGAAATGGCCTCTGTAGGGCTGATACCGGGCGTGAGAAAAGCAAGCTGGTAAAGCGGAATTACCGGTTGAGAAGGTGGCTTTAAGTCATCCTTTCAATTCTATAATAAAAGAAAAACAAGCAGGAAGAAGATTGATAATTTTCTTTCTGCTTGTTTTTTTATAAAGATTAATTAAAAAATGAATAGTTTCAAAAATATATTTATCTTTGTGAAAAACGCGAAGCAATACGCTTGGTTTTATTAATGAATATTAATTAATACAACTGATAGGATATAAATTTCATTATAAATAGACAAATTATACATAATAAAAAATTAAATTTATGAAAACCATTCAATTTGTTATTTTGTGCATGGGTATATGCTTATGTGCATCGTTAAGCGCTCAAACGAAAGTAGATTCTAACGGAAGATTACAAATCGGTAATTATTTTTCCAGAAATTCATCCAATAACGATTATGACAATCGAGCAACCGCGCAATTATTCGGCTATTTGGTTGCATCGACAGGAAACAACGTATGTGGCAGTATGTTGACTTTCGGTGATTTTGGAGGTGCGTCACGGGGCAGTTTAAATGTGCTTGTTGGGGAATACGGCACCACCGATACGGACAAACTTTGGCTGCATGGGAAATACGGTACATACTTTACTTACAATCAGGGTACGCCATGGGCCTATTATGATCCACAAATCGGTAATTATTTTACGGTCAATTGCCAAGTGAAAGCCAATGGTGTTGTGCTTACATCCGACGAACGGCTGAAAAAGAACATCCGGTCGTTAACCGGTTCTTTATCTTTGCTACAACAGTTGGAAGGAGTAAGTTATAACCTGTTGGAAAGCGTTGCTTCTTCCAGCCAAAGCAAATCTTCTTCGGGCGATTTGACGGAAAAGGAAAAAAGAGATAGCGATTTTTTTGAAAACTGGGAAAAAGAAATGAGAGAGAACAAAGACGTGAAGATCGGCTTTTTGGCGCAGGATTTGAGAGAAGTCTTTCCCGAATTAGTACAGGAAGATAAAGAAGGAATGTTAAGCGTCGATTACATAGGCCTTATTCCCGTCATTGTAGAAAGCATCAAGGAACAGCAACAAATAATTGGCGCCCAATCGGAAAAAATAAAAGAGTTGGAAACGGTAATTGACGGCTTAACGGAAAAAACAAGTTTACGCTCAGAGGCAGAAACGAATGTTTCAACCGATTTAAATACGATTTCAGCCGGAAATTTGACAAATGCGTTCTTATATCAAAATGTCCC
>JAIRLY010000167.1 GCA_031259075.1 Dysgonamonadaceae bacterium
CCAAGTTTTATCTTCGCTTTCGTATGTGTCCGGATAAATATCGTCTTCACTTTTTTTAATTAGTTTTTTTTCTGCCAGTTTTTTAACACCTGGAACTTTACCTGAATATACCGTAACGTGTAAGCTCCCAAGTGGACGATAATCGAAACTGACGGAATTGGATTCGGAAACAAAAAAACCTTTTTCCGTGAAAACCGAATAATCTATAATATAGGTGTTTGTATGATAACCCATCCTGCCGGGCACACAAGAAGTAAAAACTGTAAGTATTAGTACCAGTGCTGCTTTTTTCATTCTATAAATCTTTATGAACCAATAAAATATCTTTTTATCTATTAATAATATCTATATCGTTCGTTCCTTTTCCCATTAGCCTACTTATAGTCTTTTTGTTTGTATCAAGTAGTTTTTTTGCAATAGGATGATTATTTCTCTGTCTTCGATAATGTCGAACAACTTTTAATTATTATCTTCTTGCTGAGTTACAATTTCAAATTCATCTTTATTAATTGTATCTACGGTTATTTCTTTTTGAATATAAACGTTTTTAGTAATTGAAGCAATACAATTTCCAAGCGCGTAAAAGAAATAAGAACCAACCAAAACAGGGAGAAACGTAAATAAAGAAACCCAGCTGAATTTGAATTCGTAGCCGTTGTCGCGTACATAACCAGTAGAAGAAACATATACGTCAGCTACGATACTTTGAGAAATTATCATAGCGACATAAAATACAATGCCGGCTATCAAAACATACAAAGCTGCTTGACGAAGATGACGACCATCTTCTTTTTCAAAATCAAAATAAATTTTTTTCATTTCTATAAATCTTTCCGAGTTAATAAAATATCTTTTTTATTTATTCATTAATATTTGTATCGTTCGTTCTTTTTCTTCCAGTAGTGCCTCTAAATTTGTTATTTTGTTTTGTGCTATTTCCAATCTGGACTCACACTCCGAGATCTGTACGTTATGACTATTCGCTACAAAGTTGCCGTTTCCTTTTTGAGTAATATTTCCATTAGGAGTATCTTCAAAAAAATAGCTTATTGGAACTTTGAAAAATTTTGCTAATGACAAAATCGTACTGATTTTTACATCTGCTCCTCTTAATGCACTATCCAATGTAGGTCTCGAAAAGCCACATTTATCACTTATTTCTTGTTTTGTAAGTTTGCTTTCTTCGACCAGTCTTTCTAAATTTCTCATATTCACATGTTTATAAAATAAATGCATTCACAACATAAAAATAATTGCATTTTTATTTTACAAATACAAAACTTTGTTTTACATTTGCACCATAAATATATCAATTATTTTTTATACAAACAACATTATGGAGGCAAATACAAAAATAAATGTTCGCGGAACGATGCGCGAAATGGGTGTAAATGAAGTTCTTGAACTTCCCCGGAATCAGTACCGTCCGCTGTCGGTTCGATCGACGGCGACACTAATCAGAGAAAATTACGGGATGGCCTATTCCGTAACGATTAATTCGGAAAAAATAATAGTAACAAGAGTAAGCTGACAGCCATGCCAAAATTGTATACTCAGAAAGAAGCTGCCCAAATGTTGGGCTTCCAGAACTACCGGTCGTTGAACCGGCTGATTGTTAGGGGACACCTGGAATGTATCAAGCGCCCGGGGAGAACGGGACGCAAACTGTTCACGGAAAAACATATTGAGAATTATATAAAACGATGTGAATCGGTTGTCAATTGAGGTTTTATTAATAACACGGAGACCGTATGGTTCGTGAGAATAGTACGGTTATTTTTAAAGAATTAAAGAAATAAAGAATTAAAGAAATATATATTTAATGAAACGAATCGTCTCAATCATTAATCACAAGGGTGGTGTTGGAAAAACAACCAGTGCCGTGAATATTGGTGCCGGGCTGCACCAACTGGGGAAAAAGATTCTACTGGTCGACATGGATCCGCAGGCGAACTTAACTATCAATTTTGGCATAGATCCACAGGAACAGGAAAAGACAATTTATACCGCACTTGCCGGAAAATGTTCCCTGCCGATCATCCGGAAGGATAATGCTCCTGATATTGTGCCGGCCAATCTGGATCTTTCTGTAGCTGAAATAGAATTAAACAACGAGCCGGGCCGGGAATCAATTCTTAAATCCCTGCTTTTAAGCATTTGTTCCGACTATGATTATGTCCTGATTGACTGCCCTCCATCGTTAGGATTCCTGACGCTCAACGCGCTGTCGGCTTCTCATTCGGCTATCATTCCGGTAGAACTATCTACTTTCTCCCTGGTGGGGATGACGCGACTGTTCGATGTTATTAAGAAAGTAAGCAACCGGATTAATCCGGAATTGCAGGACTATAATATTCTGGTTGTCCGGACAGACAAACGGCAATCCGTACAACGGGAGCTCTCTGTTTACCTAGGGGAGAAATATGCTACACACATGATACCGGTAGAAATACGGCAAAGCGTTAAAATACTCGAGTCGCAAGTCCGGCAAACTGATATTTTTTCGTACGCACCCAATTCCCGAACGGCCATCGACTATATGAATGTGTGTGAGTTCCTTTTACAAATCACAAGACAAACATCACTATTATGGCAAAATCAAAAATAGCAGGATTTGATGATTTTCTGCGGAAGACGGAAGCATCATCAAAGTCGGCCAACAGTACCGAAAAACTGACTTTGATAAATTTCCAAGTTCCGGTTTCGCTGAAAAAGAAAATCAGCAAGCACTGTATTGAGAATGACATATCTATTCGGAATTTTATTACTAATCTAATCGAAGAAAAATTATGTACATAGATAAAGACAGGAACGAACATTTTTCCATTATGGAAATGAAGAAGGAGGAGATATCCGAGCTGGGTGTTATTCTTCGGGAATTTGAATCTTTAATTCAAGAAAGCCAGACTACCAATGACAGAACAAAAGCGAGGATGGTGTTGGCTTCGACTAAATTGCGATTTCAAATCATAGATGCAGTAAAATGAAGAGGAGCCAATGACAAACATATTATCTCTTTGCGACGGCATGAGTTGCGGACAAATCGCGCTGCGGGAACTTGGAATCAAATACGACCGGTATTACGCTTCCGAAATCGACAAACATTGCATCCGGCAAACGCAACTCAACTTCCCGGACACCATCCAGCTCGGAGATATTGAAAACTGGCGGGAATGGGATATTGACTGGGCTTCGATCCGTCTGATACTCGCCGGCACGCCCTGTACCGGTTTCAGTTTTGCCGGTAAACAACTGGCTTTTGATGATCCGCAAAGCCGTCTGATTCTCTCGTTCCTTGAGATACTGAACCATGCAAGGAAATATAATCCGGATGTTCTCTTTCTGCTCGAAAACGTGAGGATGAAAAAAGAGTATCTGCGCATCATTTCCGAAAATGTGGGTGTTCATCCGGTGCTGATCAATTCTGCGCTTGTCTCGGCGCAGAACAGAAACAGGTACTACTGGAGCAATATCCGGACAAAAAGGGTAGGCCTGTTTGGGGAATTTCATACCGACATCCCGCAGTCCGCAGACAGGGGAATCGTATTGAGAGATATTCTTGAAAACGAGGTGGATGGGAAATACTTCCTGACAGCGGAACAACTCGACAGGATTCTGAAAAAAGAGCCAAGAATCAATCCCCGTAAATCCTACTGTTTAATGAAAAGTAACAGGGATTGCCGAAGATCGGTAACACTGGTATTGCAGTTAAACCCTTCGACAGAAAGTCAAGGCACGCAACCATATCAACAAGACAGGGTTTACGATACAAATTATAAATCGCCTGCATTGATAGCAGAAATGAGTTGCGGTTCTTACGCCATCCTGCAACGCGGCCACGGATTTAACAAAGGCGGGATAAAAGAATCAAAAGCCCCCGCATTGACGGCAAGCGACTATCCGGATAGTAATTTTTTACTGTCGGAGGGAAGTGCCCGCCGTCTGACCCCCACCGAGTGTGCCCGTCTGCAAACTGTTCCGGCGTGGTATCGCTGGGATTGCAGCAACACACAACAGTACAGGATGCTCGGCAATGGATGGACGATAGAAGTGATCAAACACATTTTAAGCTATTTACCAAAGGGATTTTTTAACAAATAATCATTTACAAACATGGAACTGATAAAAAAAACAGTGAAAACGGAAGATGCCCAAGGCTGGTATCTGATGCAAACCGAAAAAAAGTACTGGACGGAAGACTTTCTCGACGAAGAAACCAACGAAGTTGTCAGTGCAGAACGAAGCGAGGACCTGATAAAAAAGGGCGTTTGCCTGACGGGAATCGACATTTCCATTCTTTTGGAAAACGAAATCAAAACCGTCCAGGTATCCAATATCCCCGTCAGGGGCAATCAGGAAAAGGACATGAACCTTTGGGAAACCGTCCTGAAAGTGAGTGAAAAAAGCAACCGGCGCAAACGCAGCTACATCGTAAAGGCGGACAGCCCCGCGATGGCCGAACAGTTCATATCGGAATACTTCGAGATCAACATCGAAGCCGCATTCGAGATAGTAAAGGTTAACCAGGTAGAGTATAACCGGGTAATCAAAGTGTACGACACCGAACTCGAAGCCTACGAATCCGAAGGCAGGAAAGCCAAATGGTATAAATGCCAAATTTACGCAACCGTCGACAATGAAGACAACGGCGAAGAAACGGACGGCGGCTCGCGCAATACCCTCGTTCTGGCCTTTTCCTTTGAAAACGCCCTGCGAGCGGTTAAAGCCGTAATGAGCAGGGATGAATTCTATGCGATTTACCGCACATTCAAACAGGTGCAGGAACTAAACATCGCCGGTGTTTTTATTCCGGACGAAGACGTAAGTTATTATTCAAATGAGGAGATATGAACGCTATTTGTATGAAATCATACGAAATCGAAAATATCCATTTTGATAAAGGATATGTAGAAGAAGTACAGAAGGGCGAACGGTTTTCCCCAAACGACTATTGGAGGGTAGCAACCGATAAAGAAGTGATTGACTTTCTCAATACGCCTGATTATAAACGCCCGAAAGGAAGGTATTTTGTATGATTACACTCCGCAAAAACCAGACAGAGCCAATCAGGAAGGCAGTAGAATTTTTCAATGCGAAAAACCCGGCGCCCTCCCTGATTGTGCTGCCCACGGCCTGGGGGAAATCCATCCTGACGGCGTTCACGGCAAAAGAAACCGAAGGGAAGCTCCTTGTATTGCAGCCGAGCAAAGAACTGCTCGAACAGAACTACAAGAAATACCTCGCCCTTTGCGGCGATGATTTACAGGTACAGGCCGGCATTTATTCCGCCTCGTTCGGACGTAAAGAAATAAACAAAATCACTTACGCCACGATAGGCAGCATAAAGAACATCGGCAAGCTGTTTAAGCAACTCGGATTTAAGAAAATGCTCATTGACGAAGCACACCTTTACCCGCGCGAATCCGATAGCATGTTAGGCAAATTCTTAACGGACAGCGAAATCACCCACGTTTTGGGTATAACCGCCACACCAATCAAGTTGCAGCAAAATACAGATTTGGACGGTAACCGGTTTTCAAAACTGCAAATGCTGACCAGCCGGTCGAAAAAAGGAAATTTCTTTAAGCATATTATCCACGTCGGGCAGGTACAGGAAATGGTCGAACTCGGATTTTGGAGCCGCTTAGAGTACCAAACAGCCGGGTTTGACAGCTCGGCACTGGTCTATAATTCCTCCCAATCGGAATACACAGAAGAAAGCGTTTTGCGGGCATTTGAAAATAACCATATCCATGCCCAGATTATACAGCAATTAAATGACCACGCCGAGCGGCGGCACATCCTGGTGTTTGTTCCCTCCGTCGCCGAAGCCATCCAATTGAGCAAACAGTATCCCAATTCCGCAGCCATTTACGGCGACATGCACAAAGCGGAGCGGGAAAAAGTTATAGACGGTTTCCGTAGCGGAAAAACCCGCGTCATATTCAACGTACGGGTACTTTCGACAGGCTTTGACTATACCGGAATAGATTGTATCATCTTTGGGATTTCTACTGCCTCCATCGCCCTGTATTACCAAATCGTCGGGCGCGGTACCCGTATAGACACAGGCAAAAAGGACTGTTTGATACTCGACCTTGCCGGAAACGTCGAACGCTTCGGACGGGTGGAAGACATCGTCTTTGAAAAAGACACGTTATGGCGCATGTACGGAAGTGGCGGGAAACTCCTCTCCGGCATCCCCATTCATGAGATAGGAATGTATACAAGGGAGAGTTTGAAAGCCGGACGGGCAGGGAAAAATAAGGAGGCAAAACCGCTTGAAATCATGCCGTTCGGCAAATACAAGGGCGATCACATAGCCGACATTCCGGAGGATTACAGGCAATGGATGTTGAAGAATTTCAGCTGGCATACGGGAAATGAAAATTTAAGGAACGCAATATTAATTCAATAAACAATGAACACAGATCAAATTATTACAGAGATGAAACCGAACATTAAACCCTTCCGACCCTGTTCCGACGGGCTGGAATACTACGAAAGCAAAGCCTCTTTTGAGGAAGCCTGGCGCGATTGTCCCAGAGGCGACTGGATGCTTTGGATGGCCGACAGACTGGAGATTGACGACCGGACATTGACCCGTGCAAAGGCGCTGTGTGCGAATACTGTCCGGCATCTGATGAAGGACAAACGCAGTACGGACGCCGTAGACGCGGCGCTGAGGTATGCGGACGGCGAGATCGGGCGGGAGGAGTTGGGCGGATATGCCGCTGCCGCTAATAATGTTCTCACTTATGATGCTTACGCTAATCCTTATGCCAATGCTTCTTTTTCTGCTTATTATGCTGTCCGTGCTGTGTTCCCAAGCAATGCGGCTATTTATGCTGACGATGCTTCCTATTATGCTACTAAAAGAACATCCAATCAATTGGTAACTGCCAATATTTGCCGCGAAGTCCTCACGGAAGCAGTAATGGAAAAAG
>JAIRLY010000228.1 GCA_031259075.1 Dysgonamonadaceae bacterium
AAAGACGCTTGGTTGATTTCTTCGTTACAAAATATAGCCGGCAAACTGGTTGATAAGGAAACAAATCCGAAGTATTATTTTACTGACAATGGTATTCTGAATCTTTTCTTACTGGATGGGAATACCTCGTTATTAGAAAATTTGGTGGCTATAAACCTGTTGCGTAAATATGGGCGCAATGATGCGGTTTTCTTCTACAATAAAGGCATTGAAGTAGATTTTTATATCCCTGATGAAGCCATTGCTATTCAAGCGTGCTACAACCTTAATAATAACGATGGAGCATTTGACAGAGAAGTTGACGCCTTATTGAAACTTCTTAATGTGTTAGAATGTAGAAAGTTGATGATTATTACACGAGATAGTGAACAAATATTGGAGATTGATGGTAAAACAATTGAAGTCGTTCCGGTATGGAAATGGCTGTTAAGTTTGTATCACTAAAAAATTGAACAGTATGGAACGAAAAAGGTTCAGTATTTTATTCTTTATCAAGCGCAGCAAGTTACTGAAAAACGGCGAAGCGCCTTTGCGTGTTCGCGTAACTTATGACAAGATGAACAGTTACCTGAAGGAAATAATGGCGAATTATGTAAAACTCAATAAAGCGGCAATGGATTATTATTATATGCGGCTGACAACTTTTCATTCGTAATTTCAAGCAATATAAGATTTAGCTAAAAAAACGAAAATTAGAAATAAAAAAATGTTATTTTTGTTCGTTTTTTATAAATTTGTTTTACGCGATGAAAAAAACAGTAACAACGTTCTTATTTCTTCTTTTGGGAATATTTTCAGTAAAATCTCAGGCCGGTTTTACGATTGTCGGATCTTTCACCCAAAAAGATCGGACAATAGAAGTGATTCAAACGCCGGAAGGCCGTTTAATGAAACGATTTGCGGATCATAAGCGGCTTGCTGATCGTAAATTGATAAAACGAGGATTAAAATCTTCATCTGCTTCTCTTCGGAATGATGAAATCACGTCTTCTCTTTTTGAAAGTTTTGAAGATTGGGACAAAACGCAAGTCTGGTTACCCCAAAACTGGACTTGGGAAAGCAAAACGGGAATTAGCAGGGAAAATCCTGATTTTATTACATGGTTTTCGGCTGCTTCCTCTATGGGAATTAATCCTACTGACGGAAAATATTACGAATGGATTAATTTCGGTATAGAACAGTCGCAGGACGAATGGCTGATTTCACCGTCACTCACTCTGCAACCGAATGACGCACTTTTCTTTGATGCAAATTTCACGCCCTTTTGGATGTTTTATAATCTCGAAACAGACCTGATTGATTATGAAAATCCGGTTTCTTTCTTACAAGCTTTGATTTCTACGGATAACGGAGTAAATTGGGTTCCCTTGTGGAAAGCGACCGACGACTATCTGCAATATACTCCAAAGGAATTACAGGATTTTTTTTCCGAACCGGAATGGCATGAAATAAAAATCGCCTTAAATGATTACGTAGGCAAAACAGTCAAAATCGCTCTCCGTTATAAGGGCTTCTTTGGAGATTCCAATGGTTTGGACCGGATTTCGGTGAGCGCCGAACGACCTTTTACGCCGAAAGAGCCGGCGGCGTCTTATGCTATTCCTCCAGGATTCTTTCTGGCAGGGCTTAATCCGGAAGGAACAGGACTTTCCGGCGTCATGTTTGCGCCGGCTTATCTTCCTGTTACGTGGTATAATACATCTTTTGACGCCAATTCGTATCACTGGGAGATGCCCAATATTTATGACTCGGAAAAATATGTTACTACAGAAGAAAATCCTTCTGCACGTTATATTCAAGACGGGTATTACTTTCCGGTTTTGACGGTAAACTGGGGTGATAAAACATCCGAACCTTATTCTTGGGAAAGAGAAACCTCTGGCTTATTCTATGGAAACGCCGTCTTTTTTGCCGGAGGAAAAATCACAGAACATATCGGTATTGAAGGACTTGGCGTCGGCAATTTTAATCTCATTAATAATATAGCCGTTTATAGTTTCGATGAAGACAATCATGTGTTTGGAACGAACCGGAATGATTCCATCGACGGAGTAGCTAATTTTTTCGAAGAACCTTCTCAACCGTACGTTTTACATGGAGTTAATATTGCAACTTCGGATTTCAGCGCTCCGGCGGGGACTCAACTCGATCTGATTATACATCGGGTAACGGATGGAAGCCTGGCAGATACAATTGTTACGGCAACTTGGGTAGCCGGCGAAAATATCAACGTGCAGGATTTCTACAATTTATCTTTCAAATTAGATGATCCACTAATCGGCGACGCTACGCTAATCGAATTGACCGGGTTTTATGAAAAACAAAACGTTACCTTGGCTTGCTTTTCCGAAACTTTTCATTTCAATAAAGACGAAAACAAAGCCTATTTATTTGCTTTCGTCAAAGGAAAACGCACATTGTTGGAGCCGAATGAAATTTTACCGGAAGAAGGTTATACCTCGTTGTGTTTCAGTTTAGATATGACTTATTCATTCGTTGCTCCCCGCAATTTGGATTATTCATTCATAACAGGTCCCGGTGGAGGCAGAAAAGTATTTGATATGACTACTTATTATCCTTCTGATAATTGGTCGGTAATAAGTAAAGTTCCCGAATGGCTAACTTTGGAGTTTACTCCTTCATCCGGCGAGGACGGCATACCGCAAGTCGGTTTTACGGTAGATGAATTACCGGAGGGATTTGAACGCCGTTACGTCGATGTTGTAATCAGCGACAACAGGGGAGGCCAATGTACGTTCGAAGTCGTTCAAGATTTATTTACAGGAATTAACTCGTTTTCAGTCAATTCCCCCGTAAAAGCGATAAACAAAGGAGATTTTTTCGAACTGATTTATCCGTCCGGATGGTTCGACACAGCGAATATATACAGTATTTCCGGTCGAAAAATAGTTTCGTATCTTCTCCCTTTCAACGGTCGTTTTGATTTACCTGTTTCAACAATCGCTCAAGGCGTTTATATTTTAAAGTTTGAAGGAAAAATGACGAAAACAATAAAGATCGTACGTTAAATTTTATTTCGGCTCTAATGTAATCAAAGGAATCATCATTTCTTCCATTGAAATCCCACCGTGCTGGAATGTATTCATATAGTAGGATGCATAATGGTTGTAATTGTTGGGATATGCAAAAAATTTCTCGTTCAATGCAAAAATATATTTAGAACTGATATTGGGTGCAGGGAGTCCTAATTTCAGCGGATTCGATATTTCATATACGTCTTTAGGATTGTATCCCAGATTTTTTCCAACTTTATAACGCAGATTTGCATTTGTATTTCTATCTCCTATAACTTTCACCGGTTCCGTCACTCGAATTGTTCCATGATCGGTCGTTAAAATTACCTTACATTTTTTCTTCGCCATTTTCCGGAATAATTCCAATGTAGTGGAATATCTAAACCACGAGCGGGTCAACGAACGGTAGGCAGCTTCTGTTGAAGCTAACTCGCGTACCATTTTGGATTCCGTACGTGCATGTGATAACATATCCACAAAATTAAATACAATTACATTCAATTGAGCGTATTCCAAATGATTGAAATTTTGTAACAGTTTATCACCGTAATTCGAGTCGTTTACTTTATGGTAAGAAAAAGTATATTTTTTCCGAAAACGTTCAATTTGTGTTTTAATGAGAGGTTCTTCGTTAAGATTTTTACCTTCTTCCGATTCCTCGTCTACCCAAAATTCCGGAAACATTTCTTCTATTTGTGCGGGCATTAATCCCGAAAATATAGCATTTCGCGCATATTGTGTGACTGTGGGAAGTATAGAAAAATATAAGTCTTCGCTAAATGTAAAAAAATCGGCTAATATGTTTTTCACTTCCCGCCATTGGTCCAAACGGAAATTGTCAATCAGCACAAAGAAAACCGTTTCATTGTTGTCTAACAAAGGGAATAATTTCGTTTTGAAAATATCGGGACTCATCAGGGGGCGTTCCGGATTTTCAGGATTAGAAATCCATTTGTCGTAATTCTTTTTTATGAATTTACTGAAAACCTGATTGGCTTCTAACTTTTGCATGCACAGTAAATCCGTCATTCCGGTTTGAGATTCCTCCAATTCCAATTCCCAATAAACTAATTTTTTATAGACGTCTTTCCAGTCTTCCGCCGTAAAAGAGTCTTTGATCTGCATGCCGATTTTCATAAACTCCTGTTGATAACCGGAAGAAGTCGTTTCTGTAATAATTTTATTTTTATGCAGATTTTTTTTGATGGAAAGCAAGATCTGGTTCGGATTTACCGGTTTAATCAAGTAATCGGAAATTTTACTTCCAATAGCCTGATTCATAATTCCTTCGTCTTCATTTTTAGTAATCATGACGATGGGCACCATCGGATTGTTTTCTTTAATGATTGCCAATGTTTCCAGTCCGCTCAATCCCGGCATATTTTCATCCAGAAAGATAATGTCAAAAAAAGTTTCTTTGACGCAATCAATAGCATCTTGCCCACTACAAACAGTCACAACCTCATATCCTTTGTCTTCCAAAAAAAGAATATGCGGTTTCAGCAAATCTATTTCATCATCGGCCCACAAAAGCCTGTCTTTTTTCATCAACGTCATTTTTACACATTAAAAGCGGCAGCACATGCAAGTTCCGTCCTGAATTTGAAAAGATGGGATTCGCAATGTGTGCATATTCATTTTTCTTTTGGGTTATGTCGCAAAGGTAATTATTTTTTGTGAAAAGGATAAATCCTCAATGGATTATTTTTTCGCCGCATTGAAAGGAACGATTTCTATCTAAGCGATGAAAAATTTATAACAGATATTAGATTAAGGCACGAAGGCACGAAGGCGCGAAGGCACGAAAGGACGAAGGCATGGAAGTAATTATTTATTTCGCATCCCTAAGTGATTTTTCCTAAGGCGTATAGTAATAATTTTAAATATTTTTTCAATATCTATTTGCTTTTATAGAAAAAGACATTACATTTGTACATCATTCAATCAAAAAGCGGAAAGAGGATAAGTTGTGATTAGTTGTAAAGACATAACAAAAAGTTTTGGCGATTTAAAAGTCTTAAAGGGAATTGATTTGATAATTTCACAGGGAGAAATTGTATCCATTGTCGGCCCGAGCGGAGCGGGAAAAACAACTTTGCTTCAGATTTTGGGAACACTGGATAAGCCTGATTCCGGTGAAATTCGTTACGAAAAAATATATATCAACCGATTGAAAGATAAAGAACTTGCGCTTTTTCGAAATAAAAACATCGGATTTGTGTTTCAATTTCATCAATTGTTACCGGAATTTACAGCGCTCGAAAATGTCATGATTCCCGCCCTGATCGGAAATATAAAACAATCTGAAGCCGAAAAAAAAGCAAAGGAAATATTGAATTTTCTGGGATTATCCGGTCGAATTGAACACAAACCGGCAGCGCTTTCAGGGGGCGAAAAACAAAGAGTTGCGGTTGCCAGAGCTTTAGTAAACAAACCTTCTGTAATTTTTGCCGATGAACCTTCCGGGAGTTTGGATACTCAAAATAAAGAAGAACTTCACCGTTTATTTTTCGATTTAAGAAAGCAATTTAATCAAACTTTTGTGATTGTAACACACGATGAAAATTTGGCAAAATTAACCGATCGAATTATTTACATGAAAGACGGAGCTATTGAAACTAAAAACTAAAACATATTGATACTTGTCCTTAATTTTTAATTTTTATTTCTCATTATTATGTGGAAAGATTTTTTTTATTTCTCGCGCAGGGAGCGACAAGGCGTTCTTCTCTTACTCGTATTTATCGCCGGTATTTTTCTTGGAAAATACATTTTTTCTCCATCTAATCCGGAAGCGCTTAACGAATCGAAATTAGTAGAAGAAAATGATTTTTTTGTTGTCGCATCCGAAACACCGGAAGAAACGCAGATTCCTTTTTATAACCGGAAACAGACAAAATCTCGTAAATACGTTTATAATCCGCCTTCGCAAAAGGAAAAACGAACGTATTATGTTCAAGAAAAAGATACCGTTATTCCGCCGGCCCAAACCAATTATCCGAAAACCGAAAAATGGTCTGAAGGAGAAACAATAGAACTAAACGCAGCGGATTCTTTAGATTTAAAAAAGCTCCCCGGAATCGGTTCTGCTTTTGCCAAACGAATCGTCAACTATAGAAAACTTCTGGGAGGCTATTATTGCGTTGAACAATTACAGGAAGTTTATGGAATGTACGAGGAGTTGTATGAACAAATACTTCCTTATTTAACGGTAAATCCAAACGAAATAGAGCGGATTTCCGTAAATATTGCCTCTTTGGATAAATTAAAAAATCATCCTTACATCAATTTTTACCAAGCGAAAGCAATTATTGAAATGCGGAAAAAGAAAGGAAAATTAGATAAAATCGACGAATTGAAATTATTGGAAGAATTTTCCATAGAAGACCGGATGCGTATCGAACCGTATCTCGAATTTCAACTTTCCGAACGGTAAATAATAAGGCTGCTCTTTTTGGAGAGCAGCCTTTACTAATTTTTGCGGAAATTTATCCTTGAACAATTGCTTCGGAAGGACAAACATCTGCACAAGTACCACAATCTGTACAAACTTCCGGATCAATCTTATAAATATCGCCTTCGGAGATAGCTCCTACGGGACATTCATCAATACAGGTTCCACAAGCAATACAATCATCTGTAATTACGTAAGCCATTTTCTATTCAGTTTAAAATTAATGTTATGCAAAGATAAAAATAAGATTATTACAAATCAATACTAATTGAAAATAAAAATGTCATTCCTTTTGTAAATTTCATAAATAAACCCTGAGTGATAAGATAATAAATAAACCAACCCTTGCGACCTCGACCTTTTTTCGAAATCACAAGGGTTGAAACGCGACATCCTAACGCATAAAGTGTATACAAAACCTGATAATGCGTTTTTTCGCATTAGCTATGCAGGAAATC
>JAIRLY010000285.1 GCA_031259075.1 Dysgonamonadaceae bacterium
TGGCCCAATTTCTTTATCGCCTCAAAGAATTAAGGGATACATTTCGAAAATATGCCGGAAGCAAAATGATTTGAAATAAAATTTGTCAAATTTCCAATATTTTGTTTTTTATATTCAAAAAAAACATTACATTTGTCGCTGTTTTTGATGATGTAGAAGCAGTTCGATTAACAACAATTTATTCATTATATTATTCACACATAAAAAACAAGACAAATGATTGATTACGTATTGGAAAGCAATTTTCTCACAGAGAAGAAGTCCAACGACCGCTGGGCGCGGGTCGTAAATACACATTCTTACAGCGAAGAAGATTTAGCCGAAGCGATTGCTCGGCGTAACATGGGTATCAGTAAACCCGAAGCCCTTGCGATGCTGGAAGCGGCAACCGAAATACAGTTGGAATGGCTCTTGGCAGGCAGTTCAATTAACCTCCGGCTTGCCCATTTTCATCCCTCCGTACCGGGCACGTATGAAGAGGGCGAGTACCCGAAAGAAGCCGCTATCCGTATTACACCGTCGAAAGAAGTTGCAGAAGCAGCAAAGACGATACCCTTACGGCACGTTGAACCGGTCACCCCGATGAGCATCGACTTTATACACGACGTGAAAAGTAATACGACCAACAACAAGGTTACGTGCGGAGGGACGGTTAAAATTACCGGTCATAACCTGAAAATCGCGGGTAAAGACCCAACAGTCGGCGCCGAGTTTATCAGTGTGGAAGATCCGGAAGCTATCTATCGGATACCGGCGATAGATATCATTGTCAACAATCCGTCGGAACTGTTGATCGTAGCGCCGCAAATGGTTAGCAAGGAAAAGGTAGTATTTAAAATAACTACACAATTTATGCATGCCAAGAAAGACCTGAAATCACCTCGTTCGATTACATTTGCAAAGGAATTAACTGTCATTTGATAATAAATGACAATGAGTTATTCACCGTTTTAAGTATCCGGTTAAAATGTAAAGGCGCGATTAATAGCGCCTTTACATTTTATTATTACCGTTTACTCTGCCTCCTCGCCAGTGCACTCTAGTGCTCTTCGCCGGTGCACTCTAGTGCTCTTCGCCGGTGCACTCTAGTGCTCCTCACCGGTGCACTCTAGTGCTCCTCACCGGTGCACTCTAGTGCTCCTCACCGGTGCACTCTAATGCTCCTTGCCCATTTTCGGTGAGTTTGACATTTCGCCAGCGATTCCGGGATTAATAAAAATTTCAGTTTTTAATCCCGGAATCACTGTAATACAGCAAAAACAGCTTTCATTTCGTTTTTGAAATCATTTTACATTTACCGTAACAGAACTCCTAATATCCGCCGATGATGTTGCACAATGAAATGTAAATTTATCCGGCTCCACCACCCATTCGTGCGCTTTATCATCAAAGAATGCGATCGTTTTCACCGGAATGGAAATCTCTGTCGTTTTACTTTCGCCGGCTTTCAGGAAAACTTTTTGAAATCCTTTCAGTTCTTTAGTCGGACGTACGAGTGAAGGATTATTCTGTGTAACATATATCTGAACGGTTTCCGCACCGTCCAGATTTCCTTTGTTAGTAAGAGTGAATGATAGTTTTATTATATCATCAATACTGTATTCCTTTTTATCAGCTGATATTTTTCCATAATCGAACGTAGTGTATGACAAGCCATAGCCAAATGGAAAAAGAGCAGGGATTTTTTTTATGTCGTGCCAACGGTAGCCGACAAAAATATCTTCTTTGTAAATCTGCCGGATACTGTCACCCGGATACGAGATTGTACCAAAAGCGATAGCGCCATTATCTTCTAACTTTTGGGGTATGCTGAAAGGTAATTTACCGGATGGATTCACATTGCCTGCAATTACATTAGCGGTTGCAGTTCCGGCTTCGGAGCCTAAATACCAAGACTGCATCAAGCCCTGAACTTTATCAAGCCAAGGCATAGCTACGCCATTTCCGCTAATGAGAATTACTCCCAAGTTTTTATTTACTTTCAACAGGTCTTCTATTAATTCATTTTGTCCAAAAGGAAGATCATAAGTGATTCGGTCTGCACTTTCACTGTCTTGTTGGTTATTTTTGTTCAACCCTCCAAAGAATAATACAACATCGGCATCTTTCACCAACAGGAGGGCCTCGCGTTTCAACGAATCAGCATTGTAAGGAGAAGGGATAACCCGGTCGTAAGCCGGAGGTCCTGAGCCATATCCCATTGTGTAGGATATCTTATCCGCACCATATTGGTTGATAAGGCCTTCGAGTGGAGATACTTCTTTTTTCACTTTCAGGTCGGATGAACCTCCACCTACCAAAAGAGGACGTATTGCATTTTCTCCGATAACAACTATTTTCTTGTATCTTTCCTTGTGAACAGGAAAGAAGTCATTTGTATTTTTCAACAAAACAATCCCTTCTTCGGCAATTTTACGGCTAACATCTGCATGTTCTTTTGTTGCAAAACTTCCGTACGGACGGTTTCTGTTCATGTTTGTTCTGAAGTTGAGCCGAAGTATACGACGGATTTTATCGTCAAGCGTAGCTTGTGGTAATTCGCCCTTTTCCAGCATCTCAAGATAGGGCTGAGCAAGAAAATAATCATTGTATGCGAAGTTTTTGCTTAGAGTCAATCCATTGGTGTATGTTCCCATTTCTACATCAAGTCCGTAGAGGGCCGCTTCTCGTGTATCGTGAGCGCTTCCCCAGTCTGATACTACTATACCGTCAAAGCCCCATTCGCCTTTCAATATCTCATTTATGAGCCGTTTGTGGTGACTGCAGTGTTGTCCTCTGTACTTGTTGTAGGAACCCATTATCGCCCATACGCCGCCCTCTTGCACGCCGGCTTTGAAAGCCGGCAGATAGATTTCGTATAAAGCTCTGTCACTAATTTCTACATCTATGTGTCCACGCCATTTTTCCTGATTGTTGAGAGCAAAGTGCTTCATGCAAGCCGATACTCCGTTTTGTTGCACTCCTTTGATATACGGAACAACCATTTGAGAGGCCAAATGCGGGTCTTCCCCGAAATATTCAAAGTTACGCCCATTCAGAGGCATCCGGTAGATATTTACACCCGGAGCAAGCAGGATATCTTTTTTCCTGAAACGGGCTTCTTCACCAATGGCATTACCGTATATTGCGGACAGTTCGGGATTGAAGGTAGCCGCAAGACAGGTTAAAGCAGGAAAAGCCGTACATGAGTCGTTCGTCCATCCGGCGGAATTCCATGAATCCCAGTCGATTTCTTTATTTACGCCATGAGGCCCGTCGCTCATTCCTATTTCAGGAATACCCAGACGGGGAACGCCGGGCGTGCTGAATTTGGATTGAGCGTGAATCATCGCAATCTTTTCTTCCAAAGTTATTCGCGACAGGGCGTCTTCAACGCGCATTTCAATCGGTTTACTGTCATCCAGATAAACCGGAACCGATGTAATTTGTGCGTTTGTCTGAAGCAAAACTAAAATGCTTGACAGTCCGCAAATAAATACTTTTTTCATTTTTCGTCAGTTTGATATTCAAACCAGTCATAATACGCTTTCGCCTGACTTGGTTTACCATTGGACGAAGCATACAATCCTATCATCACTCCGGTAAAACCGCCTGCTACTTCTGTGCTTAGATAGCGTGTATCTAATCGGCTTAATTCCGTATATTTTTGACCTTTAGCGTCAGCAAAATAGAATGTGTACTGATAAGGCGAACCTTCTATCTTTAACAATACTTTGTTGTCGGAAACGGTCTGTTCTGCGGCGATGTATGCGAGAGAGCCGATGCGAACACGTAATTGAACGATGATTTGTTCACCTGATTTTTTTAATAATAAATCGTAATGATGTGTATTATTTTGTATCAAAGTCATTCCTGCCTCTTCATTATCATCGGATGAATCAAATTCTAAAGAAGTAGTGGCTGTGAAACCGTGTTCTGTTTGCCTGCGGCCGACGAAAGAAACTGATTCTGCTTCATTCAGAGTAAATAGGGATGCAGTCATTTGCAGGAATCCTTTCTTTTCCGTCAACGAATAATTTTCTCTAACGGGATTCCGCAAATATTGCCATTCAAAGCCTAATTTATCATCATCGAAATCCACCCGCACAGGCGTTTTCTCAAACAGATGCAGAGGTAAGGTCGGCACATTCATGTCTAAGGATACGGTGCCGTTGCCGTTCACTTGAGGCCAGCCGCCGCGGGGCCAGTCAACGGGCGCAAGGAATGTTTCGCGTCCAAGTACGTGATAATACGCCCATTGATGCGTAACCCTAAATCCAAGGAAAACCATCCACCACGAGCCATCTTGCGCCTGAATAAGGTCAGCATGACCGGTTCCCTGAATCGAGCTGCTTTGTCCCCTGCGGTTCGCATGGGTAAGTATCGGGTTCAGCGGACAGGATTCGTAAGGACCATAAATATTTCTACTGCGCCCGATGGTTGCACTGTGCATATATTCCGTACCGCCTTCGCCTAACATCAGGTAGTAAAAGTCGTCTTTTTTGTAGATATGAGGAGCTTCGGGAAAACGCCCGCCGATACCGCCCCATACTAATCGTTCCGGACCGATTACTTTTCCGGTTTTAATATCAATTTCCGTTACGCGGATACCTTCGCCACCTTGTGTAACGAAATAAGTTTTGCCGTCTTCGTCCCAAAAAATGTCAGGATCAATGCTGTTTATTTCCACCCAAACCGGTTCGCTCCAAGGTCCTGCCGGATCGGTTGCCGTACAATAGAAATTACCTCCACCCGATGTATTGGTGCAAACCACATAAAACAAACCGTTATGATAACGTAAAGAAGGAGCGAATAAGCCTCCCGATGCAGGCGCTTGGTGCAGAGGCAACTGTGAATCGCGCGTCAGACAATGTCCTATTTGCCTCCAGTTTACCAAATCCTTACTGTGATAAATGGGTAACCCCGGAAAATATTCAAAAGACGACGTTACCAAATAAAAATCGTCTTCTACTCTGCAAATACTTGGGTCGGGATTGAAACCTCTTATAACAGGATTTTTATATCCTGTCTGAGCATGCATACTTACACAAACGGAGAAAATCATTATCAAACGAACGACTCCAATTGAAAAATGGGATGATCTCATATTTATTTTATTTTGTTTTATCATTATTGAACAATTAATTTCTGACTGTAAACCTCCTGATTATTCCGGAGATTTACAATGTAAAATCCTTTTCCAAAATTGCTGATATTGGCTGTAATTTTTATTTCGCCGCTATTTTCCGGTTGAATTGTTTTTACTGTTTTTCCCGTCAAATCACAAATTGTGATGCAAGCATTACCGGTCCATCCGGATGCTTCCACAATCACCTGATATTTAGCAGGATTGGGATACAATCGAAATGTGGTTTCCTTTACGTCATCAAGTCCTACCGTCGATTTTAAAGCTATCTGTACGGCAGTTATTGATAATTTAGGCAATGTTAATGTAATAGTATGGTTACGGATCATTGTTTCACTGCTCTTTAAGCTGTTTTCCGTAGCAGAAACAAATGTTTCTGTCGAGGGAAGGTTGCTTAGCTGATAACAAAATGCTTTTTCTTCCGCGAGGATTGCATTTTCCAAAGAGACATTAACGATTTGACTATTTGCAATATCTCGGTTAACCAACACAATGGAGAGCCTGTTTCTATCGGAATTTACCGAAGAATAAGCCGACACCCGTTCATTTTGGGAAGAAGCAGATGTGACGGCAATTGTTCCGGCATATTGTGTAAACAGATGAAGCACTTCCCATTGACCTGCATACCAATCCCAAGGTGTAAATATTTCCACATTGTTTTCGGCAAAAGTACCCAGTAAAGAAGCATAACAAACGGCTACCACGTTCGGATCGGCAGCATAAATAGAGCCAAATTCGGAAAGTCCCAACGTAACGCCATGACCTGTACCCATGTATTGATCCAGCCAGTCGCTACTGCGTTTAAAAATATATTCTTTTGTGATGCTGTTATCCCATCCGCCATTGACTGCTTTAACGCCATTGGCTCCCGGATAATCATACGTCGTATCATAAAATACACGGTGAAGCTGGAGCGTAACATCCTTGCTGTTATCAAGATAAGCGTGAAAATCAAGCACGTCCAGCAGGCGTAAACCGGTTCGCTCCTGTTCTTCAGCAATGCGCTTGATAAAATATTCCACCCATGGATATTTTTTACTCGGATTTTGCAGATCGGGTACCGTTCCGTTTTGCCAGTTGTACCAAAACCATTCGTTTGTAAAGGAAGGACCTGCAATTTTAATTTCGGGAAATAAAGTACGAGCTTGGGTCGCCACTTCCACATATCGTTGTATATATTCTTCGGCGCTGATAGGCTCCGGCATGATATCGTCATGGGTGTTATGCCAACATTCCGGCTCATTGTCCATATTCCAGTATTGAAATTGATTTTTATTCAGGCCAAGCTCATCAAACCAATGCGGCAAAATAGCTACAGTGGAATCGGCAGGCCAGGGTTCAAGGTATTTGTGCGGGTCGCCGTTACCCGTGTTCGGACCGCCGCCTCCGCACCAATTATTATTCACTCCTTCCCACCATTGGCTGCGATTATAATCCCAGTCATTGAAATTAAATGCGTTGTTTTTTGCAGCATAACCCAATAGCTGGAATGCCCACATGCCTTTGGCTTCGGGCATATTTGCCTGAAGTAATTGGGCAGCTTTGTTCCATTCGCAACTATATACATTGTTGTACCAATCGGGATGACTGGTTAACTGTTTTCGCCAATTGAATTTGGTGCTGTTGTTACCTCCGTTCTCTCTGAAAAATTTAACGCCTGCGTCCTTAAGGAGTTGCCATTTATTATCGGACACTCCGCCGTTTTTGCCGTAAATATACGGTGAGATTTCTTTGATTTCTTTTTGGGCGTCTACCGTAATTTGTATTTGCGCCTTTGCGCAAGATAAACTCATAGCGATAATAAATAGCTGAACTAAAATTGTTTTTTTCATCCGAATACATTTATTTCATCATTGGATTGGCTCCCTTCCCGGTTGAATTTCTCCGTAAACGATTCCTCTTCCTACGGTACTCATATACACTCTTCCATATACATTCATATCTCCTTTCACGAACTGAGCATTTCCCGGCCCGCCGAACTGGTGCATATCGTCGTTAATGCGTACCCAGTTTGCTCCTTCATCATCAGAGCGATAGATTCCGACCGGATCGGAATTTTCGGGTTTACCCCAAATATAGAGTGAAGGATAGGGCTTATCCGGCGCCGCTTTTCCGACGCCTACGCAAGTAACGAGACTTAAGGGTAGAATTTCAATTAAAGGCGCTTGGTGGGCTTGTCTGATTCTTCCCAATCCGTCTGTATTCCGAGGATACCAGATTTCACCTTCCCAGCCGGGAACAATGGTCAGGCGATTGTTGTATGCGCCTGTCATTGTAACGGTTGTATATTCAAATATTCCGGTGACCTTGTTGTAAATGCAGGTGTATAAACTATTCCCAATGTTTGCATAAAAAACGTCTTCTTTTTCAAAATCGGCAAAAAAGCGAACATTATTCGAAGTTATTCCCGGTATTTGCGTCCAAGTAACACCCTTGTCGAGCGTGTAGAAAGGAGGCGAACCGGAAAGAGTGATTACAATTATTTTACCGTCTGCACTCACTGCACACCAACCGCGGGTTGCTGTTGAAAGAGGTTTGTTGATTTTCGACCAATGAATACCTCCGTTTTCAGTCAGATAGACATCTCCGGCTACACGAACCATTATTTCAGGATTTTTTCCGGCTACGCCCAATCCGGTTGTCGAACCCATTGGAGGAGTGTGCCGGTCGTAATATTGGGTTATATCGTGATAGACAAATCCGTCATAATCGTAGATAACCGTTGCTACCGGAGCATTGGGAAGACTGACTAAATCGCTCGGCACGGTTTCTTCCAGATCCGTAACCGCCATTTTAAATAGTGGTTTCGTATCCCATAGGTTTTCAGTCATATAAATGCCGTTTCCGGAAATAATAAAAGCTCGGTTTCGGTTAAAAGGATCAATTTTTACAGAACCTGCCCAATGCAGTTGAGAACTCTTTTTTAGCCATTCGATCAATGGTTCTTCATAAGAAACGGAAGATGTACCGAACAGGTTTTTCCAACTTAGGCCGTCGTCGGTAGAGATAAAAATTTGATCGCCGTTGGTAACGCTTCCGCCGGCAATCCAACCTTGCGGTTGCCAAACAGAAAGCGTAGTTGTAATTAAATTTTCGGAATTTTCGGGATCGACCGAAACTTCTCCGAAAGAATAATTGCCCGGAGATATATCCGTCCATACTCCGGAAGCCAAATGATATTTTTTGATAGCGCCGGTTCCGTTTGTGCTTGGCCCTTCCGAATCGGTGTAAGTGATATACAGTTTTCCGTTTGAAAGCAGGCAACGATGCGGCATGAAAGCCGTCGTCTGATTTTCAACCGGACTCCAAGTATCTCCTCCGTCGGCGCTTACAAACAAGTTATTCCCTCCCTTGTATTGGAGTCCGATATAAATTTCGGAGGTTGGATTTCCTTTTGTTGCCGAACTTGGAATATATTGTACAAAAGCGATTTTCCGGTTATCCGGGAAAGTGGCGCTGCTTAATCGTATCCAACTTTCTCCGCCGTCCGTACTTTTCCATAAACCTCTGGTACGGGAACCGCAAAGCAAAATGTTTCCCTTGTTCGGATCAACTGCCATGCGTTCACCGCTCTGCCGGCCGTTGTCGTTGCCGTTAGCGGGAAACAGGTTAGTTACTATGGCTTTTTCGACAAATGTTTCTCCATAATCATCGGAAAAAAGGATAGCGCTGCGTCCATTGTTCCAATAAGTTGTTCCGCAATACAAATACAGTTTATTCGGCTCTTGCGGATCGATCGCCATGCTTTCGACCCCCATATAAGAAGCGGCCGTTTCCGGGAGCCAGTCGGTCAGAGGTTTCCACGATTGTGTCCGGTCGATCCAGCGATAAGCGCCGCCGACGTCCGTCCGTGCATAAATCAGGTTTTTCTCCTGCGGACAAGTAATGATGCCGGAAACAAAACCGGCGCCGCCAACAGGCAACGATCCCCATTGATATCTTTCCTGCGCTTGAATTGTAAGCAGAAAAAGGGATTGAAACAAAATTAGATACAGTGTGCGTTTCATCTCATTCAAATATATTGTAAATTTCCGAAAGTTACGTATAAAGTTTGAAAATCCTAATTTTCATTCACAATATCTGCTTCCTGAAAGTCGAACCAGTCAAAATCGGCCGGATTCACATTGGCCTGTCCATTGCCGGAAGCATACATTCCGATAAATACGCCGGTAAAACCGCCGACTACTTCATTGGAAATATCTTTAGTAGAAGCCGTTCCTATAAATTTGGGCGCCTCTCCTTCTTTTTGTATTCCCAATTTATATTCCTTATCCGTAGCGCTAATACATAGAATAATATCTCCTTCGGGAACTTCTTCGTAATGGATAGCGACGATTTTATTTTTCAAGTATTTCCTGAACATCACTACTTTTTTTCCTTCCCGTTTAGTAATAAGCAAATCATAATGATTTTTATCATTGGCTCTTACAACCAAGCCTGCTTCTTCATTTTCAGCAGTGGGGGTAAAACTGATTTTTGTTGATGCAACGATATTGAAAGCGGATTGTCGCCGGCCAATAAAAGCGGGTGATTTTTTTTCACTGAAATTGACACCGGAACCTTTCAATCGTAAATATCCCGGTTTTTCGATAAGCGACCAGTCTTCATCGCGCGGATTCCGAATAAAATTCCAGTATAAGTTCAATGTTGTATGCTCGAAATCATCTCGAACCGGATCTTTTTCCCATATATGTTGCGGTAAGTTTGGAGCAAAGTACTTTTCCCTCACAATACCATCCGTACCGGTTTTGGGCCAACCGTTTTCATCCCATGTGACCGGCGCCAAAAAGGTTTCTCTGCCCAAATGCTGGTATCTCCCGTTTTTAGGCCGGATTTCCAGACAAACCGCCCACCAGCTTCCATCTTCGAGTTGAACCAAATCAGCATGACCGATTGCTTGAAACGGATTTTCAGGATCGGACATGTTTGAAAGAACCGGATTCTTGGGACTGGCTTCATAGGGTCCCCAGGGAGATTTACTTCGCTGTATTACTTCCCGATGCTGGTAGCCGGTACCTCCCTCGGCAGACATAATATAATAATAGCCGTTTATTTTATACAAATGAGGGCCTTCGGGAGAAGAACCTCCAAGTCCGGTTGCGATTTTCTTTAAAGGCTCGCTAAATTTATCTGTTTCCGGATTCATTATCCCCAGCAAAAAACTGCCGGCATTATCCGGACTCAAGTAATATAAGGTATCGTTTATAAATTCAAGTGAAGGATCGACATACCAATCTCCCGTCCATACCAGATCAGACCAGGGTCCTGCCGGATTTTTAGCCGTTACGTAAAAAATTCCCTGAGAGCCTTGTCCTCCGTAATTGGTACCGATCACATAAAATGTACCTTTATGATACCGCAGGGTAGGCGCATACTGTCC
>JAIRLY010000307.1 GCA_031259075.1 Dysgonamonadaceae bacterium
TATGCGCAGACTACAGTAAATCTTAGTTCCCCCGGAACTTTGAAGAATGTAGCGGATATAACATCCGTTACCGATTTGATCCTCACAGGCTCTATTGATGCCCGTGACGTCGCGTTTATATGCGATAATTTTTACCCTGTCAGGGAGATGCTACCGTATTCGTTTTATAATGTAAATCCGAAAATATCATGAAAAGATTTCTATTCTTATTGTGTTTGTATTTCTCTATACAACAACTTTTTGCTTTAGGGACAGTGAATTTCAACGTGTCCGGATTACAATCCGGCAACGCTTCTGTTGTCTCTATCGGTTCGGATAGTTATTTAGATGTGCGGACTGTTACGGCTAACGGAAGTTATTCTTTTACAGATATTCCAACAGGTAAATACTTTATCAAAATTGAAGCGCAGGGATATAATATTCCAAATGCTCAAACAGTTATCGTACAAGCAGACGGGAGTATCGAGCCGGTTACCGGAATTAACCTTGCTATTACCAAAATGTCGGAAAATCCGGGAGAATGGACGCATTCGTGGAGCGAAGACGTAAGTAATTCAGGTTATACGACAACGGCATATATCAATAATCCGCCAACTATTGAATTTCTGGGGAAAAAGATTGTTCCGGCTAATGTGCCTTCTATCGGGTTGTTATACAATAATTACAGTATTATACTATCAGACGATGAAGAACTATGGACACAAGAATATGCTTACCGTTTGCTCGAAACGCTGAAAACGATTCCTTTTACTGCGCATGAAAAACCCTCGAAATTTATCTTGACAAGCAATGCATTGTTTGAAGATATAACTGTAGAAGATAAAGGCGAAGGCGAAGAAATACACATCTCCAAAGATGCTTTCTATTATGCCAATCCGTTTTTAGTGAATCTTGACGGTGTACGCGGGCGGTTTTTCTCTAAACGCTTACATCATGCCCTTGTAAATTATGCCACCAACTTTGGGAATGATGAAGGACGGGTAAATCAGATTTTAAGCGAGCGATTCGGATGTACTACCGATGTGCCGAGTTATGAAGACTTGACAAGAGAAATTACAGGCGAAGACGCCGGACGTTTTCAAAAATTTTCACCCGACGAATTAGTCAGTATTATCAATATGTATGAAGAACTCCCAGACGGTTTTCACAAGACGCCCCATTTGAACTATTTAATTCGTCGTCAGGACGGACATAAACATCCTGTTTATCCCGAAGCGGCAGCCGTTGCATGGTGTGTGGACAACGGGTATATTGAATTTATGGAAAATGCCTTTAATGGCGACGCCAACAGTTTTGAAACGCTTCGTCTGATTTTGCACGAAAAAACGCATTTCCTCTGGGCATTTTCTTTCTCCGAAGAAATAAAGAACGACTGGATAGAATTAGGCGGCTGGTACAAAGATCCAAATGCAGCAGAAGAATGGTCAACAACAAAAGATACGGAATTTGTTTCCGCCTACGCGCACGCCAAAAATCCGGACGAAGACATGGCTGAATCGGTGGCGCACTACTTGAAAAATCCCGAACTCTTGCAATCGCGTTCCATGCCCAAATACGAATTTATCCGCGACAGGATTATGCACGGAACCCGTTACATCTCAAAAATCCCCGACCATCTTTCATTCGAAGTGCTTAATTTACATCCCGATTACGATTATCCCGGAAAAATCAAACGCCTTGAGGTAAAAGTAGAAGGAGCGCCGGAAGAAGACAAGACCGTCACAGTAGAAATAGAACTGAATCATCTCGAAGGCTTTGACGACGGGGCGACTCATGCTTTTACCCGGATTACCAGCCCGATTTTTATAGATACGGAAGGGGAAAAACGGTCACAGTTTACAGATATAACTCTATATCCGGTTGACAACAATCCGCACATACTGCGAGGCTCTGTTCCTGTCAGCAAATACAGTAAATCAGGATACTGGGTTGCAGGCGACATAGTAGTAACCGATTTACAGGGAAACCAGCGTTTTGAAGGACGAAACGATTGTGTATGGAACATGTATGTAAATAATCCGCTGGAAGATTTGGAAGCGCCGAAATACATAAGTGGGAGCTTGGATTATCATTTGACAGATACAATTGTTGAAGGACATAGCGCTCAAAATTTGAAAATGACCTATCATGTAACCGATAATATAGGAATAGCAACTGTGTATGGCGCTATAATAAGAGGGACGGCGGCACATTCTACCGAATGTTATGGAACTCATGACGCCACAACCGAAACAGCAACGATGGATATCCTGATTACAGAATATTACCCGCATGGTTATTATTACGCAGTTTCAGCTATTTTTTACGATTCGGCACGCAATGACAGATATGTTTATTTTTCCGATTCCCCTCAGGACGAACCTATCAAAAAAATCTACATAACAACGCCGGATCCTGATGAAGAAGCGCCTGAAGTAGATTTAAACCGCATTACAGTATATGCCGAACCAACAAATAAAGAAGCTCCGGATGGAGAAACTTTGGTAACTATCAATTATTATGCGAAAGACAACAAATCCGGTTTGGGAATAGTAAGTTATTGCTTACGAGATCCGCAAGGCATTAACCATTTTGAGTATCATTATCATCGAAATTTTCATACCACTTATTTTGACGGCGATCCGACCGTATGGGAAAAATATACAATAAAATGCGTATTACCCAAAGGTTCGGCTCCAGGTATTTGGGGGCTTTCCGAATTAAGTTTGTTGGATAAAGCAATGAATGGTCGTGGTTATAATTTCGTAGAAACGTTGATATTTGAACCGGACAATTCGACAACCGACTATGTTCTTTTCTCCGAATTACAGGACAATAAATACATAGTTTTAGATGTTTCATCAGAAACGGATAATACTTTTGGATATAATTACAGGATTATTAATGAAAATACAGGCAAAGAGATCAGTGGAAATGTAAACGCTAATGTATCTTATGCGGCAGCTTCTTCTCGCGCAACTGCTTTATCTCGTGCAACTGCCTCATCTCGCGACAAACAGATAACAGTGGATGTTTCCGAAATGGATGATGGTCCGCTTGTTGTTATTGTACAAATAAAAGATGAAGGAGGAAATGTTGTTGCCGTACGTCACGCCAATGTTGAAAAAAACACATTATCTAACGATGCCACATTAAATAGCCTGACTGTCAATACAGGAGCGCTTGCGCCAGCATTTAATCCGGATGTCGAGGACTATACGGTAATCGTAGATAATGGCATAACAAATATCACTATCGACGCTGTTGTAAATCACGATTCTGCTACTGTTAGCGGCACGGGAAATAAATTCTTGAATCTTGGTGACAACAATTTCAATATACAAGTAACTGCCGAAAACGGTACGGTAAAAACTTATACGGTATTGGTTCATCGATTAATCATTTACAATATTAATTACGAGTTGAATGGCGGCGTAAATCATACAGACAATCCGGCAACTTATACGGTTGAGGATGTTATTGTTTTGAATAATCCAAGCAAAACAGGTTATGACTTCACAGGCTGGACAGAAGGCGACTCAATTACAGTCGGCAGCACAGGCGACAAAACATTTACTGCTCAATGGTCAGTGATTAACTATGCTATCGCTTACGAGTTGAACGGCGGCGTAAACAGTGATGAAAATCCTGTCACCTATACGATTGAGGATGTTATTACTCTGAATAACCCGAGCAAGACAGGCTACGACTTCAATGGCTGGGCTGAAGGCAACGAAATTGCAGTCGGCAGCACAGGCGACAAGACGTTTACCGCTCAATGGTCAGTGATTAACTATGCTATCGCTTACGAGTTAAACGGCGGCGTGAACCATGCCGACAACCCTGCGACATACACCGTCGAAGACGCTGTTGCCCTGAAAGACCCAAGCAGAACAGGCTACAAGTTCGAGGGCTGGAAAGAAGGCGGCTCAATCGCCAAAGGCAGCGCCGGCGACAAAACTTTCACCGCGCAATGGTCGACAGTGAAATACGCTATCGTCTACGAATTGAACGGCGGAGTGAACCATGCCGACAACCCTGCGACATACACCGTCGAAGACGCTGTCGCTCTGAAAGACCCAAGCAGGACGGGCTACAAGTTCGACGGCTGGAAAGAAGGCTCTGCAATC
>JAIRLY010000311.1 GCA_031259075.1 Dysgonamonadaceae bacterium
GCGAAGGCACGAAGGCACGAAGCACGGCTCATTAGAACGCAGATAACACGGATTTTTAAATAATTACTTCCGTGTTTATTTGTATTATCTGTGTTCTAAGAGGCAGTCAAGTCCTGAAAGGACTTTTGAGATGGATTGGAAACAAAATACAGAAGGAACTTTTCTCTGACAAATAGCGCCTCAAAAAAAGATTTAGCAAAAAAAATGTCCAGGTAAATTTATAGAAGAGAGTTGCGATTATTTTTGCCATTAATATACTGCCATACGCCTTTTTGCCACACTACTCAAAAACTTTGCAACTCCCTTATTTGAAGTAAAATGAGAAGTACGCGTTTCATGTTGTTTATTTCGTTTTTAATTTCAGATGTAAAGGTACTTGAAATTTTCCGGATACGATGCAGATAACAACACAAGACTAAATCTTTTTCTTTTTCCTTTTGATCCGTCTGTATGGAATTGAAAAATTTCATGTATATTTGCCGAATTATTCACGGAAAGAATGGCTTTGGAATCAAATATCATCATCAAAGGGGCGCGCGTCAATAATCTTAAAAATATCGACGTCGAAATTCCCCGCAATAAATTCATTGTAATCACGGGACTGTCCGGATCCGGAAAATCGTCTTTGGCTTTCGACACTTTATATGCGGAAGGACAACGGCGATATGTAGAGAGTCTTTCCGCTTATGCGCGTCAATTTTTAGGAAAAATGAGCAAGCCGGAAACCGATTATATCAAAGGAATCCCCCCTGCTATTGCAATAGAACAAAAAGTAAATACACGAAATCCACGATCAACAGTAGGAACTTCCACTGAGGTTTACGATTACCTGCGCATGTTATTCGCTCGCATTGGAAAAACCATTTCTCCGGTTTCAGGAGAAAGAGTTCACAAACATCAAGTCAGCGACGTCGTTAACGAAATGTTGCGTTATCCTGAAGGAACCCGTATTTCTTTACTGACAAAAATACAAGCATCTGTTTCTCGCACTATACGTGAACAATTGGCTGTACGAATAAAAGAGGGATTTTCAAGAGTAGAGATCAACAATCAAATTTGCAGGATTAACGAGGTAATTAAAGAGGAAGAGTTTATAAATAAAAATGAAATTTACCTGCTGATCGACCGCTTGACGGCATCCCATGATCCGCAAACGATTTCTCGATTCTCCGATTCCGTAGAAACCGCATTTTTTGAAGGAAACGGATATTGTATCATCCGGATTTATCTTCCGGATTCAACGATTATATCTAAAGAATTTTCTCGAAAATTTGAAGCCGACGGCATCGAATTTGAAGAACCGTCGGACTTGATGTTCAATTTCAACAGTCCCGCAGGGGCTTGTCCAACCTGCGAAGGATTTGGAAAAGTAGTAGGTATTTCGGAAGATTTGGTTATTCCTAATCAAACATTGTCAATATACGACGACGCCGTAGTCTGTTGGAAAGGCGAGAAAATGGAGGAATGGAAACGGAATTTTATCCGGAAAGCTGATAAATACAAGTTTCCTGTTCACCGTTCTTATTGTGAATTGACACAAGAGCAAAAAAATTTATTATGGCACGGAAAAAGCGATTTGAAAGGAATCGACGACTTTTTCAAATTCGTTGAAGAAAATCTATATAAAATCCAATACAGAGTAATGCTTGCCCGTTACAGAGGAAAAACGATTTGTCCGGCTTGTAGAGGCGGACGATTGAAACCTCAAGCGCTACATGTGAAAATCGGAGATAAAACAATTGCCGATTTAGTAACGATGCCCGTCTATCGATTAAAAGATTTTTTCGAAAATCTGCAACTGGACGAGTTCGATGCACAAATCGGAAAACGATTATTGATCGAAATCAAAACTCGCCTGCAATTTTTGAACGACGTAGGATTAAATTACCTGACATTAAACCGTTTATCTTCCACATTGTCGGGAGGAGAAAGCCAGCGAATCAATTTGTCGACTTCTTTAGGAAGTAGTTTGATCGGATCATTATATATCTTGGATGAGCCGAGTATCGGACTACATTCAAAAGACACAAATTTGTTAATCAAGGTTTTGAGACAATTGCAAGAATTGGGAAACACGGTAGTCGTAGTGGAACACGACGAAGAAGTTATTCGAGCGGCAGATTATATAATCGACGTAGGACCCGATGCCGGACAACGGGGAGGCGAAGTGGTTTATCAGGGAAAAATGGATAAATTGGATACGGCAAGCGAAAGCCACACCGTCAGATATTTGACCGGAAGAGAAAAAATTGAAGTCCCTAAGCAACGCCGAAAATGGAACAACTATATCGAAATAAAAGGCGCCAGAGAAAATAACCTGAAAAATATTGACGTCCGTTTTCCATTAAATGTGATTACGGTCGTAACGGGAGTGAGCGGATCCGGAAAATCTTCTTTAGTGCGCGACGTATTTTATCAAGCATTAAAACGGTATTATGAAAGTAGTAAAGACCCTACAGTTCAAGAAAATAATATTTCCGGCGATTTGAAACTCATTAAAAACATAGAATTTGTAGATCAAAATCCGATTGGGCGTTCGTCACGCTCCAACCCCGTAACTTATACCAAGGCGTACGATGACATTCGAAAATTATTTGCTAATCAGGCTTTAGCCAAACAGATGCATTTTAACGCCGCTCATTTTTCTTTTAATATCGAAGGTGGAAGGTGCGAAGAATGTAAGGGAGAGGGAACAATTACAGTGGAGATGCAATTCATGGCTGATGTGATTCTGGAATGTGAAGCTTGCGAAGGAAAACGCTTCCAAAAAAGTATTTTAGACGTAAAATACAGAGATAAAAATATTTACGATGTATTGGAAATGACGATTGACGAAGCCGTCGGCTTCTTCAAACAAAAAGAAAATAGCGACGAAAAACGAATTATCAAGAAATTACAAACCTTGCAAGAAGTAGGATTGGGATACGTAAAACTCGGCCAAAGTTCGTATACGCTATCCGGAGGAGAAAACCAACGAGTGAAATTAGCCTTTCACCTGAGTGAAGAAAAAGCCCAACCTACCCTCTTTATTTTCGACGAACCAACTACCGGATTGCACTTTCACGATATCAAAACCTTGATGAGCGCTTTCAATGCATTAATTTCCAGAGGTCATACCATTATTATTATCGAACATAACATGGATGTCATCAAAATTGCCGACCATATCATTGATTTAGGACCCGAAGGAGGAGAAGACGGCGGCTATTTAATCGGAATCGGAACTCCGGAAGAAATCGCAAAAAATGAAAACTCTTATACAGGAAAATTTTTGAAAGAAAAATTATCGCTAACTGTCCGGTAAAACATAGCGATCGTGATCGAAACAAAAGTATGCCGACATTTGAACTCGAAGGCATCTATTTCCCTGCCCTCAACATTTCTCTTTTACCCGGAGGTCCTTGTATTCGTTCGACTAAAAATCCGGATTGTTTCATCCGCCTCCTGATCATTCCTTTGGCGCAATACGTAGTAAGAATTCCACCCGGATGCAAAGAAGCGTAAATTGCATCAAACAACTCTTGCGGCCAGACGTCGGGTTGCTTATCGGGAGCAAAAGCATCGTAATATACTACATCGTAATTCCCTGAATAATCATAATCCCTAAAATCGGTTTTTATTTTATGCAATGTAAAAAAAGAAGTGAGAGGTGCGGATTTTCCCCATTCCAGCAGATGAACTTGATTGAATAAATCGCTGTTCCGGTTGGAATAATTGAGTTGCCGGATAATTTCAGGAGTTAAAGGATATTTTTCTAAAGCGGTATAAACAACTTTAACCTTTCGCTTTTCAGCTTCTAAAGCCGTAAGGAAAGCATTTAATCCCGTTCCGAATCCTAACTCCAAAACAAGAACCGTTTCTTTCCGACATTGGTTGAATCCGGCGTTAATATAAACATGTAGCGCTTCTTGAATAGCTCCGTTTACGGAATGATAATGTTCGTTTAAATCCGGTAGAAAGAGCGTATGCGAACCATCAGCGGTTAATTGCAATTGAAGCTGTTTCATCATTCAAAACGGAAACGGAATATCTTTCCGGTACGCTGTCGCCGTAAATAAAGCGATTAGCTCTTCACTCTGATCCGTTATAGTCACTTCAAATGTGGCCAATTTCCGATGCAAATGCACTACTTTAGCTTCCGCAAACAAAGTACCGCTTCCTACTCCTTTGAAGTAACGAATACTTGTTTCAACCGACATCGCCAAGTTCCCGTAAGCATTGGCAGCCGCTGCAAAAGCCAAATCGGCTAAAGTGAAAATCGCGCCGCCTTGTACTACATTACCCGCATTAAGATGCATTGCTTGAACCGGCATTTTAGCCTTGGCTCTACCCTGCTCTACTTCCAGTAATTCGACGCCGGAAAATGCAGCATATCTATCATTTTTGAAAAACTCTTTAATACCTTGTTTCGGCATCTATTTCTCTATGTAGTTTTTATTTTCCATTCGAAACCGTCTTTTGTATCTTTAATTTCAAAACCCAAAGCCGTCAATTCATTTCGTATTTTATCGGAAGTAGCCCAATCTTTATTCTGTTTAGCTTGCAAACGTACTTGCAATAATAAATCCACCGCTTTTGAAAAAGCTTCAAAAGAAGCGTTTCCCTCTTTCAACACATTTTTAATACCCAGTAAATCGAATAAAAAGATTTGGAAAAACGCTTTCAATTGCTTAATATTCTCTGCCGTCAACTGTATTTGTCCGGCTAAAGCAGAATTGATTATCCGTACGGCTTCAAAAAGATAAGAAATAACCATCGGAGTATTCAAATCGTCATTCATCGCCTCGAAACTTTTGCTTATCAATTCTTCCGGATGTATCACCGAGACGGTTACATTCGCTTTCAATTGTTCAATGCTATCGCAGGCTTCCAATAAACGGGAAAGTCCTTTCTCAGATGCTTGTAAAGCTTCATTGCTAAAATCGACCGTACTCCGGTAATGAGCTTGTAAGATAAAAAAACGAATCGTCATCGGATCATACGATTGCGTCAACAAAGAATGAGCTCCCGTGAAAAGTTCTTCCAGATTAATGAAATTCCCCAATGATTTACCCATTTTTTGACCATTCACCGTAATCATATTGTTATGCATCCAGTACCTCACTGTTTCGTGTCCGGTAGAAGCCACGCTCTGTGCGATTTCACATTCGTGATGAGGAAAAATTAAATCCATTCCTCCTCCATGAATGTCAAATTCTTCACCTAAATACTTTTTGCTCATAGCTGTACATTCCAAATGCCAACCGGGGAAACCATCGCTCCACGGACTTGACCATCGCATGATGTGTTCGGGAGACGCTTTTTTCCATAAAGCAAAATCAACCGGATTTCGCTTTTCTTTCTGACCTTCCAATTCGCGGGTCGTATTCAACATGTCTTCTATATTCCGTCCGGATAATATTCCATAGTTGTATGCTTTATTGTATTTTTCCACGTCGAAGTAAACAGATCCTTCACTTTCATACGCATATTCTTTTGCCAAAATATCTTTCACCAATTGAATCTGTTCAATGATATGCCCGCTTGCGTGAGGTTCAATGCTGGGCGGCAAGACATTGAGAGCGTCCATTGCCTGCCGGTAACGATTGAGATAAAATTGAGTTACTTCCATTGGTTCCAAATCTTCCAATTTAGCTTTCTTTGCAATTTTATCCTCACCGAAATCCGCATCATTCACTAAATGTCCCACATCAGTTATATTCCTTACATACCGTACTTTGTAGCCAATATGCAACAAATAACGAAACAAGATATCGAACGTAATTGCCGGACGAGCATGCCCTAAGTGTGGATCGCCATACACCGTCGGCCCGCAAACATACAATCCCACTCTATTGGGATGCAAAGGTTGAAACAATTCTTTTTTTCTTGTTAGTGTATTATAAATGAACAATTTATTTTCCATAATTATTTTTACTTTTTACGAAAAGACAAAAGTAATGAAAATTTCCCGACTTTGACACTTTTCTAATCTTAAATTTATAATACATTGTAAATAAAGTATATGCAATTTTTTGCATCATCCATTTTGGTGATGCAACCTTGAAAAGAGTACACTTGCAGCATGTTTGTACGTAAAAAAAAGAACAGGTCAGGCACAACGAGCGTTGTAGTGGTGGATAAAAGCAAGCTTTGGTAGAAAACAATATTTTCAAGCGCATAGTTGTTTCCCTGCAAATAAAAAAAGCTGTCCTTGTGGGACAACAACAAGTTTTGTTAAACTCATGATAATCAACAATAAAAATCGGGCGTTTTTTCTTTGCGGTAAGAATAGCGGTAAGAATTTTTTCGTTTACAGCGTTTTTTTACATCCGTTCCGAGTTTCTTATTTGGTGAAAACGTCACATCTTCGGATTATAAAATACCTCTTTACTTAAAATTCAGTTGAGTAAAGAGGTATCGTATACACAAGCAAAGTATGTTATAAACATGTTTTGCTTCAAAGGGATACAGTAGGC
>JAIRLY010000362.1 GCA_031259075.1 Dysgonamonadaceae bacterium
AATTCAAGAATATAATTTAATTCCAGCAAAGCATAATGGCAGGCTTCGAGTATAGTCAAGCCGGGGTCGTGGGCATTGAAATCGGCCCAACGGTTTCCGCTCAATTGCTGAATCATCTCCAAGGCTTGTTTGTTAAGCCTCGAATAAGTATTATCATCTTTTTCCCTACGGGTTATCATTCCATAATGATGTTATGTGATATTGTATATATGCATTGTTGCGATATTTAAAAACAGTTTTCAATTGCAGTTTGGTTTTGTGTTCGCCTTTTATCTTTTTCCACCTCAAGCGGATTTTATGACCGAATATTCCGCAATACGACTGTGTCTTACGGATTTTGGGATGTATTCCGGAACAAGAGATGGCTGTAGCTACCATGACCGCCTGTTTGTCAGGAGCCCCCCCCCCAGCCACTGCTACGACCTCCATTAGCAGATTCCCGGCAAGTTCGTCGGTGATATCGTGCCAGTGTCCGTCAGCGGGAACTTCGCCTTTAAAAAGCGTTCCTTCTCTAACAGATATACCAACTGTTCCTGCGAAAACAGTATCTTTTCCTTTTTCGCTCAAAACGATAGAACCGTCGGTTTTCAATACCATTATTGGAATATAATTGTCGCTTTCACAGCGGCGTATTTCCAAACCCTGTTCGGAATTGAGTGCAAACTCCCATTGAGGTTTAGCATCGCTTATTTCCTTGAATACCGACAGAACCGTTCCTTTTTCAATCAGTGGCGCCAAACTCATACCGTCTTTGGCGCTTTTTGAAAAACCGTCGTCCAGGATATTCACTGTGGAATCTATCAGATTGTCAAAATCCTGCTGGCTGGGTCTTTTTCCTGACTGAAAATGTTCTTTCAATGTTTGTCTATTTCTGCGGGGCATAATATTTAAATGAAAAGTTAATTTGATATAATGAATGAATTGTCAATTGTCATATCATCGATACCGAAAGTATTTTCAATATCGGAAGAAACAAAAATATGCTCTTTGGAGGGAACGAAAACGGAGTAAGGCGTAGAAGGCGAAATTATGTTATCATCCTTGTCGTATTCGTTCAAGTTATACAAGTCGTTATTTTTTTTGCTGATGACGATAATAGAAAATTGGCTGATTCCTTCCACAAAATCCTGTTCCGATACTGCCTGGCGTATTTCTGCCATATCAAGCGAATAGTCAAATAAAGGCGGTTCATAACATTTTTGCCACGGTGCTATCATACCGTTCAACAAATCGGTGATGCGGGTATGGCAGAGCGCCACCGGATAGCGGTTATTGAAAGTAATATGGCAATATACCGTTACTTCTTCGTATAACGGATTGACGACGTCAACGTCATGTACGTATGCCGAAACCGAATCTTTGAAAAATTGTTCTACATTCAAAATCTGTCGTGATGTTGCCATCGGTTTCCAGTATTCTTCTCCTTCCTTTTTTGTTTTGCGGGGAATAATTACCAGAGTTACCCTATTCTTCGCATCATTTTTCACGTTGAATGTCGGCAAACATTTCACTTTGACTATATCGGGAAAGGCTTGAAGCGTTATCCGTTCGTAATCGCGGGGAGTTACAGCCTTCCCGCGATGGCTAACGTATTCCGAAATACGCATCAAGCGTTCTGTTGGAGTTTCCTTTTCCCGTCCTGCATAGGAAGCCACGGTAGAAACTCCGTCTAAGCCGGGAATTACTCTTTCGGGCGACCATTCCATCCCGTTCAACAACCGGTTGTAATAATCGTTTTCGCTTGTGTCGGGATTAAATTCAGCCTCTGCGACATGGATATGGATTTTGTTGATTGACGGTATAACTTCCGCATTTTTCTCTATGCCCACTCGCAACCAGATTCTCCCTGAAGAGTCAAACAACGAATTGCTTATATTGCCGGGAATATTGATTTTGATAAAGCCGCTTCTCATAAGGTTCATGGTCTTATCCTCAATGATAAAACCATTAGGAACAGGTTCCCAATTATATCCGTTCCCAAGAAACAATTTTATCTGTGGAATCTGTCCTGTATTGACTTTCACTTTGTGCGGAAAAAAATCAATGTACAAATTCAACATTCCTCCCAAGTATAAATCTTTCAGAAGTATCAGCAAGCTGGAATAAGTATCCATTTCAAAAACAGGCTTGATAAAACGTTTGTTCGAATGAGGATACAGATTGCGTATGCTCAAAGGAGTAACGTGGTAATACTCCAATAGCCCTGTTGAAACAGTATTCTGCAAATCAACCGTTTCTTCCGAAATATAATTCATGGTAAGTTTCTCAATAACGGGAGAAAACGGAGTATTGGGCGCGGAGATTTTCTTTTTCTTTATCTTTTTCATAATATAATTGGGAAAAATAGCCCGATATTGCTTTTCGCCAAATCCCGTGTCAGGAGAACACAATTGGAAAACAACAAATCCCGTTTTTGCATTAATTGAATATTCGTACTGTTCTTCCTTGAGGTTCACAGTCGGCATTTTGGAAATATCTATTTCATACAGAATCGTTTCGTCTTTTAGCGGCGCATCGGGTAACGTCCCGAAAAGCTGGTAATCCTTATCTTCTCTCCATGTATAGCCGGATAAGTATTTCGCCCGTACTTTGAACGAAGTATTGTCAATATTCTGTCCGTATCCCGCATAGTATCCGCGAAAACCGTTTTCGTTGGCCGGCAACTGTCCCCAACGGATTTTCAAGTCTATCGACTTCGTGTTTTTTATTGCCGTCTCGTAGTTTCCAATCACCATCCACGTTCCTTTTTCTGTATTGATGCCGAAAGGTTGAAATGGTTTGGAGCAATCTACTTTCCCCAAGTCATTATAAACAAGTATATTGCTTAGCCCTTCCACTTCGGTGCGGATTCGTATCTTTTTCAGCAGGTATTTATTGAACCATGAAAAAGGATATAACCATGCATCTAAATTCAAATAGACTTTCAATGCAGGAAATTCCGACAGGAACTTATGTATATCTAAGGTACAGGACGTCGTTTCGGGAAATTTCTCATCAAGCGTAAAGCACAGTATGATACAACTGTTTTCTATCTTGACGGAATAATTTTCAATCATTTCCCAGCCTTCGAGAGTGCTGATATGAAGATAAAAAATATTATGCAGCATCAGATGACGGATGCTGTCTTTCGATTGAGAATTTTGTTGCGACAAGGTATTGACGATCCAGTCGAGTGTTTCTTGTATTTTATCCTTGTTTTCAGGCTCGAGTGTGATACTTGCCATTCGTTTCCCTTCCTTGAGCAACAGGGAGGGGGATGTTATTATAAACCCGAACGTCTTGGAGTTGTTCAAATTGTCCCTGTCATTCCCGAATAAAACATCTTCATCGGAAGGATTGTCGGGGAGTTTTTTTATGTTTAGCGAAGTCACAAAACCCAATTTCGATGCCAGATAAACATCTTCACATTTACGGAAATAGACGGAAATAATGTTTTCAATGCTTGTGTTTCCAATCGACGTGTCTTCCGTGAGGCGGTAAACGGGAGCATCCGGTGCATCGCCTTTCAAACGAAAACCCAACCCTTTTTCCATGTAGAGAGGCGCTTCCGTATTTTTCGTAAACGACAGGCAAATCTTATGACTTTCTATTCGAAGAGGTTTTATTCCAAGTATATCATTAAGATACCAATCGGGATATTCCTGCCAACGTTGGTTGAATTTTTCAATTATTTCTTGCAGTTGTTTGAGGAAAACAAACAGCAAGGCTTGAGCAGGTTCAAGATTGCCGTCGGGATTGAAATGTTTAATGCCGGATTTCCTTATTTCGATTAAGTCTTGCAAAAATTGATCGAAATAACCATCCCAATCAATGTTTTTATCGCTGTTCAGGTTATAATAACGGATAGCTTTTGCAAATACTTCCGCTTGTTGCAAAAGCGCTTCCATACGGCCGTCAATGACTGCAAACGCCTGCGTTTCATTGATGCGCTTTTTCCTGTCATCCTGACTTAAACCGTTCATATATTTGTTCCTTCCTTGAAATAAAAAGGATAAACCATATTGTATCTTGAATTGGTTTGCCTTATACTATATTCGAGACTAATCCACAAGATACCTTCCAGTGGATCTTTGATTTCCACATCTATTTTTTCCATGACGATGCGCGGCTCAAAATACAGAATAGCATGTTTTATTTCTTCTATTATGAGCGTTTTGACCGATAAATCCATTTTTTCAAATATCCAGCGGCGGATATTGGCGCCGTATTCAAAATTAAATATCCGTTCGCCAGGCGAAGTAGAAAACAAAATTTCGAGGCTTTGACGTATATCTTCTTCTCCGCTTGCCATTTGCACTCCATATCCTTTGACAAACGCGGGCGGAAACGCCCAGCCTGTACCTAAAAACTCGTTCATCTTTTCATCCTCCTATCATTACCGTCGGACAGCCGAGAACAATATTTCCCCCATGTGCGCAAGTATCGCCCATTCGGGCGGCCGGTTTTCCGCCAATCAAAACTGTTGCCGAGCCTTTTACTATTGTGTCGGGCGGTCCGACACAAACACAGTTATCGCCAACGACCGCCGCCGGCAGCTTCCCAATCAGTACGGTAGATATGCCGGGGCCTATTACCGGTCCGCCTACATGCGGTATGGGGTTTGGGAAAGCCGGCGTTTGCATCGGGCAGATATGCATATCTGTTAATCTTGCTGCTAGTGACATATTCTAAATTTTAATTTATCATTACCATCGCTCCTTTTACTACTGTTTGTCCGGCAGCCGATATTTCCGCCTTAGCGGTACCTTTCACGGTCAGTTCCGTGTCGGCAGAGGCTTCTATTTTCATGCCTTTCAACGTGATATTCGCTTTCGCCTTGCCGTTAAGATTTGTTCCCGCGTCTATCATGACATTCATTTTGCCTTTCAGCGTCAAGTCTTTTGCAGATTCTATGATAATACCGCTACTGTTCATCTCTATTTTGTTTCCGTTCTGGTCTTTCAATAAGATACCTTTTGCATCGTCGCTAACGACAATAACGTTTTTACCCGGCGTTTCCAAAGTGAGAATTTTCTTTTCTTCGTCAAACTCCATGCGTATTTTCGATTTGGTAAGGATAGCGCGTGTTTTATTTCCCTTTGCTATCTCATACGGAGGTTTTTGCTTACTACTGTAAAGACTTCCCAGAATAACCGCTTGGCAGGGGTCGTTATTGAAAAAGCCCAATACGACTTCATCACCTACATCGGGAATAAAAAATGCACCATAAGCGTTGCTTGACCAGAAATTACTCAAACGCGCCCAAATTTTGTTGTTGGAACCGTTCAGGATAGGTATTTCCACCTGGATTTTGTTTTCTCCCGACGGGTCTCCGTCCAATTTCGTTACCTTACCGCTGTGTACGCCTTCGATGCCCGGCAATAAACCGGAGGCTGGCGGCGCTCCCACATCGGGATTTTCGGTAATATTAACGAAGGGCAATCCAAACCCGACGGTAGTAATCCAATTTCCGTCCTCGATGTCGTGTTCCACATAACCAATATATGCCGTACCGTTAAAACGCTTTCCCATTCCGTCGATATGTAGCGTTCCGCCGTGCAAGGCTTTTGCCGATCCTTGAAATTTACAGTAACCTTGTATTCGTGAAAGACCGGCTTTCAATCGTTGTCCGTCCGCCCATGATTGCAAAACCTGTTCGTCGGCGATGCCTGTTTGCAGGCCGTATTTATCCACGCCGACAGCCTCTGCTAATTTGTCGGGATTCGAAGCGCCCTGTTTGTTCAACGTTGGTTTTTTGCCGGATACTTTAGCGATTTTTTGTTCTTTCGGACTCCATGCCCAGGCGTCCACATCGCCTTGTTGGTCGGCAGCCGACAATTCTCCTTTAAATTCAATAATATCGACGCCGTAAGTAACTTTTAATTGTGGCGAAGCGTCTACGTCCGGCTTTTTAACACTGATTTTTTTTGCTTCTGTTACAACAACCAAGCCGTTGGCATCAGCGCGAGAAAGTACGAAATCCCAATCGGTAGCATAGTATTGCACCAATTCATTGAAGGTCGCTTTAGTGGTGTCGATTGATACCGAAAGCGGGGAGTATTTTCCCAAAATTTCTTTGATGGCGTCACTGTCTTTTTTGTTTTCGAACAAGGCATTTTTACGGGCCATAGTGGTGGGAAAAGCAAAGTCACGACATTCTATTTGTAACTGTGCTTCGTTACCTTCTTCGACGATAAAACTGTGATTTACTACAAATCCTTCAAAAACCGGATTCTCATCTTCGGCATAACCTGCCTCTACGCGTATTTTTTTGCCGGGAGCAAAAGTTTCATCTTCGCTTTCGGGCACATCGTCTTTGGACATATTGCCGGCAGAAAACACCAGCGTGGCTTTTCCGATTTTGTTTACGCCCTTGAAGACATAAACGGAAATTAAGCCAAACATAGCTGTTTTAATTAAGTCTCCTTCGCTGAAGATGGAGACCCTGACTGCACCGTCGGTATTTTTATCTGGAGAATTGGACATGATTGAACTGTTTTTAATCTCTGGCGAGTGGAGGAAACATGATTTGTGTTCCGGGAGCTACATTCCTGAAACTTTGCAAATGGTTATATTGAGCGACATCGGTACAATAACTTGCATCACCGTAGATCCGGTAACACCACCAAGCTATGGATTCACCCGATTTCAGCGTTATCAAATGCGACATATCGGGTGAATTACGATTCACAAGTTTGGCTTCCGTCAATTTATCCATATAACCGCTGACGGTCATCGATACTTTTACCCGTAAAGGAGTGCCGTCGGGAGTAAACAAATTGTAATCGTAATTCATTGACGACATTCTGCCTTTGAACAAAAAACTCCCCCAACTTATCTGCAAATAGCGAGGCTCATGACTATCGCCGTCTATTGCATAGACAATCGCTTCTAAATGATTTATAGCATTAACAGCGTTTTTCTCTTTCAATGGCATTAAGCCTGTGCCATCAAAAACAGTATCAAAAGACAAAGAAGAGTTTTCTATTTGGTCAAATTTAGTATCGTTTCCGGAAATACCGCTCCGTTTATCTTTTGCATATTTTATTCCTACGGTATGTTTCAGCGAACTCGGATTTATTTGAAGAACAATTTCTTTCCTGTCACCATTAAACATATTCTTTTTGAATCCGATAATTTTCATTTTGACAAGTTCACTCATTTCATCGCTCCTTTCTGCGTTTATTTTGTGATTTTATGAAATTGATGGTTTCTCTTTGCCAATCACGTTTCAGTTTTTGAAACAGTTCGACGGTCGGTTCCGAACTTTTATCTGTCCGTCCTATTGTTGTTTTTACCTGTATTTCTTTTATTACTATTGTCATTTCTCACGTATTAGTTTCTGATAAGCAAACTCCAATAACTCGATAGCGAGATTGTTTTTATCGGCATCCAAACTTTCCACTTCCCATTTTACCGGATAAGCTGCGGCGCAAGTCCATGATGCTTTAGGGTTTCTGTCAGCGTCGATAAGACTGACTAAAATGCTTTTTGTATCCGGAAAAGCCGAAAAGTCGTTTTCCATCCATTTTTTTATCCATTTCACATCATCGGAGGAGACGGACGCCAGCGCTCTTTTCAGAACAAGATTCCCGTGTTTTATTTGTTTCGGGAATTTATGCTCAAATTCATTAACGCCACCTTCCGCAATGTTTTCCGTTTCCATTTCGGACGACAATCCGGATACTTCTTTAAAAGGAAACTCCTTGCCGTCAATGGTAACGCAGAAAAAAAATGCAACCGGAAAATCCCACAAATTATTCATATCCGGAAATTTGAGAGATAGCCGGAAACGGCGGAAAACTCCAGCCGCATCCGACTCCCCTGTTTCTAAAAGATTATCCGTTTGCGATTGTCAAACCTTCGTGGGTTATTACCAGTGTTTCCACAGCCACCTCATTGCCGTCCGATTTCAGGTCGGGGGCGGTAATTTTGGAGGGCCATGCATTCTTGAGCGTCCATACCATGGTTGGGTTACCCGATTCGTCCAACAAAGAGATTGTCACGGATTGCCTTTGGATGGTATTCAGCTTTATTTTGTTAAACCAGGCGAAAAACTTGTTGTCTTTCGCAAAAACGCCTTTTTTCAACGTTACATCCCCGTATTTCTTAATACCGGGCATCTTAATTGTCGAAAAATCAGGACTGTTTCCGTGACGGTATTCTATTACCTGTGCTTCCATTTCCAATCCTGTAACTTCCTGAAAGGTGGCTCCTGCCAAATCTGTATCCACTTTTACCGAAAAATAAAACTTCGGTAACGGCCATGTTGTGCCTTGTGCGCTTCCATCGTCTGCCATAACTTTAATTTTTTGATGAATAATTTAAAAATTGATTAACTCTTTTGCATTTGCTGTTGGAATGTGATTTCGATAAATTCCGCCGGATGGACAATCGCCACCAACACGGTGATGCGCATAATGCCTTCCAAAATATCGTCAGAGGTCATTGTTTCGCCCAGTCCGACGCTTACGCTGTATGCATCGTCGGGGACGGCGCCGGCTAATCCGCCGCGTTTCCATATCCCGTTCAGAAAATTTGAAATCATACTCTTCATATTTATCCAAGTTGCCGCGACATTAGGCTCAAATACGTACGCTTTTGCAGCGTTTTTCACGGATTCTTCCAGCATGATCATCGTGCGGCGCACATTGATATACCGCCAGTCGAGCGAGTTGCCGTCGAGAGTCCGGGCGCCCCATACTTTGATGCCTTCACCGGTAAAGAAACGAATGGCATTGACCGATTTACCGTTGATGGGAACATTCAAATCTTCCTGTTCCTCGTGCGAGATGTTTACCGTTGGGCTGACTACCGCGGCAATACTTACATTGGCGGGAGCTTTCCATACACCTTTGCTGTTGTCGACCATCGTGTAAACGCCTGCTATTGCCGCCGACAGAGGCA
>JAIRLY010000366.1 GCA_031259075.1 Dysgonamonadaceae bacterium
AAAATGGAATATCCGGCAAAATGTAGATATTGACACCATTAAATCCTCCATACTGACATGATTAGACAGGCTGAAATACAGAAAATTGCCCGTCAAGAAGGCGTTCGAGATACGCAAATCGAGAAAGATTATGTTCTTTCATGGATTCTCACCGGATTTGCCAACAGTAAATTATTGTCTGAAAATGTTGTTTTTAAAGGAGGTACATGTCTTAAAAAAAATTATTTTAAAGATTATCGACATTCGGAAGATTTGGATTTTACGTTATTGAATCACAGCATAAGTAATGATGCTATAGAGAAATCTGTTGTTTTTGCATTGGAATATGTAAAGGAAAAAGCAAATATCAGCCTGTCTGTCTATGATTTCAGCGAACATGAAACGGGTTCGTTGAACTTTTATATCAGTTACATCGGAGCATTAGGCGGAAGCGGAGTTAACAAACGGGTGAAAGTGGATATTTCCAAAAATGAATTGTTAAAATTCGATGTAGTAGAAAGAGACATATTTGAAACTTATTCCGATAATGAATCCTGCCGGTTAAAATGTTACGCTTTACAAGAAATCATGACGGAAAAAATGCGTTCCCTGTTGTCTCGGCAACAACCACGGGATTATTATGATCTTTGGTATTTGTCGAATCAAGAAGGGCTGGAAATGAGTGATTACAGATTAGAATTTGAAGAAAAAACACGCTATAAAGGATTCAATCCTGAAAATTTGGAAAAGCGTGTCGAACAGTTGACTCCAATATTCAAAACAAGATGGTCGGGTTCTATGAGTCACCAAATTAAAGATTTGCCGCCTTTTGAGCAAGTTTCCCGTGAACTGGCGCGCCAATTCAGAAAATTATTCAAAAGATAACCTCGAAAATATCCATTGGGATTTTAACCAAGTGACAATATCATTTATTTGTTCGATTCTTAATAGTATCTATTAAAGAATTTGAATACAACAATTCATTAATAATACAACAATAATAAAATAAATACAGCGCATTAATTCATTGAAAATAACATTTTTTTTAATGAATTGATGTTGAAATGGACAATATTGAGTAGAGTTAAATTTTTTTTAAAACTATTTTATGCAGCGACTTCCTTCGATTGATTTTCTGACTATTCCCGTTGCTTCTGTTACGATGCAACAAACCGTTCAGGCGATTGACCAGTGTATCCAAAATGACGATCATATTCAACATGTGGTCATTAATGCGGGGAAAGTGGTTGCCATGCAAAAGGATAAAAAGCTATATGACAGTGTGGTTAGTTGTGATTTAATCAATGCCGACGGTCAAAGTATAGTTTGGGCGGCACGATTATTAGGAAAATATCTACCGGAACGGGTTGCCGGTATTGATTTAATGGAAAATTTGATAGCGCTGACTCATCGTAAAGGCTATAAATGTTTTTTCTTCGGAGCAAAGGAAAAAGTAGTCCGTCGGGTAACCGCTATTTACGCCGAAAAATACAGTCCGGAAATTATCGCCGGCTACCGGAACGGTTATTATACACAAGACGAAGAAGAAGCGATTGCCCGTCAAATCAGCGAAAGCGGCGCACATATACTGTTCGTAGCAATCAGTTCGCCGAAAAAGGAAGTATTCGTTAATACGCATAAAGAAATATTAAGTAAAGTAAATTTCACGATGGGAGTGGGAGGTTCTTTTGATGTAGTAGCCGGCATTACCAAAAGAGCGCCTTTCTGGATGCAAAAAACGGGACTGGAATGGTTTTTCCGTTTTATTCAAGAGCCCGGAAGAATGTGGAGGCGGTATCTGACAGGAAATTATCAATTTATAAAACTGGTGTTTAAAGCAAGATTAAAAAAAGAACAATGAAGAAACTATTACTTATTTTTGGAACCCGTCCGGAAGCTATAAAAATGGCTCCATTAATCAAAGAATTTCAAAAACATCCTACTGAATTTGAAACGTGTGTCTGCGTTACCGCTCAACACCGGCAAATGCTGGATCAGGTATTGAACTTTTTTGAGATTATACCCGATTATGATTTAAACCTGATGCGCCCCGGTCAAAACCTTTTTCAACTGACCGCCGATATTATCACCGGACTGAAACCGGTGTTGGACGACTTCAAACCCGATTATACTTTTGTTCACGGTGATACGACCACTTCTATGGCGTCCGCTTTAGCGTCATTTTATGCAGGCGTAAAAGTTTGTCACATCGAAGCGGGCTTACGCACTTACAATAAACAGGCGCCCTTTCCCGAAGAAATAAATCGTCAAATCACAGGACGATTGACCGATATTCATTTTACGCCAACACCGGCAGCCAAAAATAATTTGCTATCGGAAAAAGTTGCCGGACATATCGAAGTGTCCGGCAACACAGTAATTGACGCGCTTCTGTTCGCCGTCGACAAACTCAAAAATTACTCCGACAAAGAGATTGAAATGCTGAAAAATACGCTCGATTTTTCCAAACGCATCATATTGATTACCGGACATCGCCGGGAAAATTTTGGCGACGGATTTGTTCATATTTGTGAAGCCTTATTGGAAATAGCTGCTGATCCGGAAGTGGAAATAGTCTATCCGGTACATTTGAATCCCCAAGTACAGGATCCTGTCAATCGGCTATTGAAGGGGAAATCGAATATTCGACTGATAAAACCATTGGCGTATCCCGCATTTGTCAGGTTGATGAATCAATCCTGCATTATTTTGACCGACAGCGGCGGTATACAGGAAGAAGCGCCCAGTTTAGGAAAACCTGTTCTGGTGATGCGTGAAACGACCGAACGTCCCGAAGCCGTAGAAGCAGGAACAGTAAAATTAGTCGGTACCGATAAGGAAAAAATAATTTCCGAAACGAAACGTCTTTTGAACGATAAAGATTACTACAACGCCATGCAAAAAACACATAATCCATACGGAGACGGTTTAGCCGTCAGGCGAATAGTTGAAACAATGAAAAAATAATTAACAAAAAGATGAAAGCAGTTTTTATGGGATTGGGCTATATCGGATTGCCCACAGCGGCAATAGCGGCAAGTAAAGGGATCGACGTTGTAGGAGTGGATATAAATCCTGAGGTAGTAGAAACGATCAATCAAGGGAAAATCCACATTGTGGAGCCTGAATTGGATAAGATGGTCAAAGAAGTTGTGGAAAAAAAGAAACTCAGAGCCACCTTAAAACCGGAAGAAGCGGATGTTTTTTTGATAGTAGTTCCGACTCCTTTTAAACAAAATCACAGGGCAGACATTACATACGTGGAAAATGCAACACGTGCGGTTATTCCTTTTTTAAAGGAAGGGAATTTATTCATTATCGAATCAACATCCCCCGTGAAGACTACCGAAAAGATGGCTGCAATTATTTTTAAGGAACGGCCGGAGTTGAAAAATAGAATTCACATAGCGTACTGTCCGGAACGTGTGCTTCCCGGGAATGTTATTTATGAACTGGAAAATAATGACCGGATTATAGGCGGGCTTAATCTCAAATCGTCTGAGAAAGCTATCATGTTTTATTCAACGTTTGTAAAAGGGATACTCCATTCCACTAATGCACGTACGGCAGAGATGTGTAAATTAACCGAAAATTCTTCTCGCGATGTTCAGATTGCATTTGCCAATGAACTTTCCATCATCTGCGAACAGAATGGGATTAACGTATGGGAATTGATAGCATTGGCAAATAAACATCCGCGGGTAAATATTTTACAACCGGGGTGTGGCGTAGGCGGACATTGTATAGCCGTAGATCCGTGGTTCATTGTATCGGATTATCCCGAACAGTCCAACATTATTAAACAGGCTCGTGTAACCAACGATTATAAAGCGGACTGGTGTGCCAAAAGAGTAATAGATACATGCCATACATTCGAGATACAAAATAATCGGGAACCGGTTGTCGCCTGTATGGGATTGGCTTTTAAGCCCAACATTGATGATTTGAGAGAATCTCCCGCTAAATATATTACTTCCCGTATTCTTTCGGAAGCAAGGGCTGAGGTATTGGTTGTAGAGCCAAACATCGCGACACATAAAACGTTTAGTTTGGTAAATTACAACGACGCATACCAACAAGCTGACGTTATCGTCTGGTTGGTACGGCATAAGGAGTTTCTTACATTATCCCAAAAGGATTCAAAAAAAATAGAATTGGATTTCTGCGGTATAAAATACCACACGAATTAAAATAGTCCAATTATTTATACTCTATACTCAAAAAAAATAGTTTGCAGCAGGCATTTTTTAACGCAAAGGTCGCAAAGGTTTACGCAAATGATGCCAATAAAGTTGTGAATATGAATATTAAACAGTTGTTTTCCAAAGAGATTCCCGATGACAGGGTCTCCGATGATAAGGTCCCCGATTATCAGGTCTCCGATTATCAGGTCTCCGATAAAGTCTATCAGTTTCTTAATGTAACCGACAACCAGATGCTAATTTTAAACGAACTATTTAAGAATAATAAGTTGTCTATGAGTGATTTAGCTTTGAAAATTGGTATTTCAAAGCGGAAAATTTTAGATAATATCAATAAACTTAAAGAAAAAGGTTTATTGGAACGTATCGGTAACAACAAAACAGGTTATTGGAAACTAATAAACCAATAAGTATTGCTGTAACAATTTGATTTGGAGTCTGCGGCAAACTACGTATTTATTGGTTTTCATCGAACCGGTAAATTATTTAATGCCGCAAATTTTGTTAATTCTGTCAAAAGTTCGTTTGGACGTTCAGACATTATTTAACGTTAGTTAATAATGAAGTATTAGAAATGCCGTGATTTCTTGATTATAAGTGTTTTTTCACAAAACGGAATAAAAACGCAGCTATGGTGCACCTTGAGAATCCATTTGCCGCTCAACGTAATCCGTCGCATATCGCAAACGAAGAAGGCCTTCCTCAACAGTAGCAGCCTTGATCCGCATCCATTTAACAAGTCATTTGGACGTGGATTGGGTAGAAACCGAAGGATGGCGGGCGTACACCAAGCAGACAGGGAGTAAAAACAAAAACCCTGCTACCATACATCCGTCGCTTTTTTAGGTGGAGGCAGGGGTTATGACAAAATGCTAAACAACTAAAAATCAATACGATAACAAATAAAAACCGGTAAATTTTCAAGTTTGTCGGTCAGTAATGATTTAATAACAAAAATAAATTCGACACAACGCATACATAAAAATCAGTATCTTTGTACCGGAAATAAGATTTTGAATTGAAAGAGAATCAGTACATGGAATTTAAGTCGAGATTCAACGACGAAGTGATTGAGACATTGACCGCTTTTGCCAATACAAAAGGGGGAAGGGTATTGGTTGGCGTATATGATGATGGTACAGCAGTTACTGATTTTACGATTGGAAAAGAAACAGTTCAAAAATATTTGAATGAAA
>JAIRLY010000041.1 GCA_031259075.1 Dysgonamonadaceae bacterium
GCATTCATTAGTTTTTTCAAATCATCTAATATTTCTATCTGTTCAGGTAGACGAATATTTTTTGAAATTCTATCCAAACAATTTGGACAAATTCTCGCTTGCCTCATCCCATCGTCTACTCCTCTTTTATCTCCTAAAAAATCATATATACAGCCTGTTATTTCACGATGCCTAAAACCTGTTTCGTCTATTATAAGGGCGAGATAAGCAACTATAAAATAAATAAGCCCATTATGTTTCGATAAATTAGTTAAATAAGACCATGCCCAAAATGAGCATATTAATAATCCATTATATTCATGGAGAAAATAGTTGTCATCATATTGAATATCCGTAAAACAAAAAACAACATCAAAATTTCTTCTTTCTTTTTCAATTTGCTTTTCAACAAAGTTAAATGAATCTGGTTTTGTTAATATATTGAAGCTAAGACTTATATCTGAACCTATTGTGAATTTTATATGGGTTGAATATTTAGCCAAAAAATCGCCAAAATCATTTTTATTCGCTTCAAATTTTTCATCAAATACAATTAATATATTCTTCATGTGATTTATGATATTTTAAATTAACTCAACCAACTCAACGCCTGTACGGTAATTTCCTTATACCACTCTTTTTCATTCACACTCGTAGCTGCAATTTCATTTGACCGTTCAAAAAAATGTCTTACTTGCTGTGGCTGTGGAATATATGCAGCTTTATATGAATCCTCCACCATCTTTTGAAAGATATTCAAAGGTAGCGGTATAATTGTTGAAAAACCGCCGTAATAACTGATATTCATTTTATGAAGTGCATAAAAATGAGCTATACAGGCTTCATTTATTTCAGGTGCAATAAACAGACAATAAGATGGTTTGCCTGTTTCCTTTTTCAATTTGGCAAGGTGTCGGGCTACAGGCTCGCCTTCCATTTCATATTGACGTTGTCCTGTTTGCATGGTTACTTCAACGGTCAATCCGAAATCGCCGAAATCGCAAACAATGTCTGCCATATTGCCTTGGGCTGTGGACATCGGATTACCGAAATCATCGTATTTCAGATTGGCTGTTACCTGTCCGCCATCAAGCATGGTCACTGCCCGCCACGTATTCCATTCCAACATCAAAGGCGCATCGTACAGCGATTTATCTGTAATCTGATTAAAAGTAGCATTTATATCATCGTACAAACGATAATCCTTTATTGCCGACACTTGTTCGGAAATGATATTGTCTTTTCGTTTCGCTATTTCATCAAATAGGATGTCTTTTAAACCTGATAATGAGAATATTTTATCAACTTTTATGTGGGGAAAATCATTTTGGATTTTGTTGAGCAATAAATCTTTATTATCCGTGAATAATTGTGGAACAATTGGATTTGCAAGATATTCCATATAAAGTTTTTCATCATCAATATAGCATGGCTCTCTGTCGGTATATTTCAAAAAGTAATCGACTTCCTGAATTTTGTCCGACGCAATGGATATAGATTTTCCGATATGAGAAATATTTATAAGTCCTGTCGCTCTCAAATACCTGAACAGCGCATCGGCATAATCGCGCATATTGCTTGCTTTCGTTTGCAGGAAATTTTCTATTGATTTATTTTTACTTTCACGTGTTTTCGTATTACCTGCCTGTATTTCATTCAGATAAATTTGTGACAATTCTCTTTTGAGATATTCGCCTCTGAATACTTTGTAATTTGTGTTGTTTTGCACTTTTTCTACTCGGAATTGTTCGATTTTTCCAACAATGTTATCAAATAATCTGTAATCAATTAATTGCAAGCCAAATATCATTAATTCATCAAATTTCAAAGTACCAAAATGACGAATCAAACGAAATACTTCAAGATAGGGCTTTACCCAAAATATGGCGGCTTTGTCAGTTGGCTTATGATAGGGTGACGGCAATTGAAATTTCAGAAGTTGGCGTAAAAAGATTTCTTCTTTGCGCTTGGTTTGAATCAGTTCCTTGCCTGCATCAGTTAATTCAATTACAGGGGATAATGTTACAAATCCTAATGCTTTGGGCGCTCTGTTTATCCGGTCTCTTGCACTAAAAGCAGGGTCATTAGCGCCTTCACCATTGAAAAAGTTTTCATCCCGCAAAAGTTGCATGAATGCCGTTTGCGTTTCGGCATTCCATTTCCTACCGGCAAAATGGGTATTCAACAAATCAATTTCGGGAATCATCCGAAACGGAGTTCTTGGGGAAGTTGTAATAAACAATACTTTGCTGTCGACTCGTGCCATATCAATATGCAGTTTCGTATCCTAATTGCTTAGGGAAAAGTGTTTTATAATTAGTTTCGTAATTGGCAACCAAAATATGCGTTGCTACCGACTTAAAACGGTTGCGGATATTGACGGAATAGTTTTTTGCATACTCATCAATAATCATGTTGTCATATAACTTTTCTGTTAGCGGAGTCCTTCCAATTACAAGTAATGCTTTGCAATTTAAATTTTTAAAATCTTTTGCAAGTGCGATATGACAATCATCATTAAAACCACCTTTATATTCTTCATTGCCATAGTCAGAAAAAACACAATCATAAGGCGGATCTAAAAATATAAAATCATCAGGCTCTGCCATATTGAAAATATGTTTGTAATCAGTATTGTATATTTCTGCATTTGCCAGTAAATCGCTGTGTTTTTTTGTCACCAAAGAGGTGTTTAAATGCTCATATCTTCCGAATGGAACATTAAATTCTCCCTTGGAATTATAGCGTATCATGCCGGAATAAGCAGTTTTATTGATGAAAAAATAAAGCAACGCATCCGAATATTTTTTATTCGTAAGGTCGTTGAACATATCCCGGATTTGATAATATAATTCTTCGTTTTTGTCTTCAACACGTTCATTAGGTGTTTGCTTTTTTAGCGCATCAAATTGCCTGCGATTGGATTCGTATATTTTCTCTATTTCATCAAGTTCGTTGCGCAATTCCAGATAGTTGTTTTTCACACCAACATAAAAGGCTATCAATTTAGAATTTATGTCGTTGATAATAGCGCGTTTTGGCTCTAAGTGAAAATACAAAGCCCCACCCCCGAAAAACGGTTCGACATACCGACCTTTATATCGAGGGATATGCTTTTCGATATTGGGGATTTCGTTGGATTTCCCGCCTCTGTATTTAATTAATGGCTTCATATTTCTTTTTCATATTTTGTTATTAATCAGCGGCCCACCTATATTCAAAGCACTCTTGCCCAAGTAGTAATCCTTCTTTCAGTTTTTTACTGACTTCCTGTCCGCCGGGTAGCATTGGCAACATATTGAAATAGTTCCTAATAGCAAAATTTATTCCTGCCAAACATGTTTTTGCCTTTATCCAGTTTTGAGGGCTAAAAACCCTATTTAATGGCTGTGGTTCATTTGCTGCTGCTTCCAATGCTAAATTTAAACTCAATCCACTTATTTTTATAAGTTCTTCTATTAATCCAAATTCTTTAGCGTTTTTAATGCAACTGCTTGGAGAAGGCACTCTGTCTGCCATATTGTTTGAGATTGCGAAACACATTGAAATTGCATAAAGTTGGTGGTAGGGGGCGTATGCTTTCATAACAAGTAGTGTTTCGTTAAATCCTAATGGATTTTCATTTATCCAAACTTTTTTTATTTCTTGCATCCAAAAGTTTAATGCTTGCACATTTTCAGGATTATAATCCCTTTTTTTATCAAATAATATTTCAAAATACTTATCAAAAATTTTTGTTTCGCCGTAAGAAATATTGGGACGTTGAGAATGCCATGCTATCAAGTATTTACCTAAATCAGAAAGGTCAATGACTTGATTTTTATCTTTATTTGCGGGCGCTTGTTCCCCTCGTTTGGTTAAAAAACAGCCATTAGGATACTTCAGCTCAAAAGTCCGCTTTAAGTTCAAAACTCTTTTATCGTTACTTCTTAAATCTCTTGGTTTGACGGCGCTTTGAGAATTGGTATTGATGCTGATTCTATCTGCTCTTTCGTGTTGTGGAATTTCATAGAAACGAAACATTACGAAAGTATCTTCTTGTTTTTTAATGGCTTCGCTACAACTCAAAATAGTATTTAACGATTGGCAGCCATTAACAACGCTTAATCCATGCATTGTTAATTGCTTGTCTGAAATTTCCATTTTATTACAAATCGCAGTTATTCCATTATGGAAAAAGAAAAAATCTTTGTGTTTATCACTCAAAATGGTTTGTCGTATTCCTTTATTTACTGCGTTACTTGTTCCCAAACTTTGTCTAACATTTTTCTGAAACAATGAACCATCTTTAATTCCGGGAAATTTAATACAATCTTTTAATGGAACTGCAGCCAAAACAACTTGCGTTCCTGCAATAGTTTCAATTAAAAATTTACTATCAGATAAATCAAGCGTATAGTTGATTGATGGATTGTCTTTTTCAAGAGCAAGTTCATAACGTCTTTCCAATTCATTTTCATCTATCAAAGAAATCGTTGCATTCCAATCTTTATTCTCTGAAAGTTTTGCCAGTTCTATTTGGAATGTTTCGAGGTCTTTTTGGGCTGCATCTGTTAATTTTGAAGTTGTAACTAATTCAAAACAAATTTCGTAATCGTCATCTAACGCTTGTGCTATTTCGGATAACTTTCTCTTTAATTTATCATTGCCAACAATTTGCAGTTTTTCCAAATCTTGAAGTTGCACCCAAGAAGAGAAAGTTTCACGCAAAGGCTCGGCATCTACTGTATTGCCGGAATAAAATTTTCCTTGAATGATATAGATTGTGGATTTATCATTGTCTATTACAATAGCATCAATTTGCTTATCGTCAGCGCCATCGGTAATATCATCTTTGGTTTCGTTCATATCACGTAAATGGATGTTACGAAGATACCAAGCCACAAAACGTTGTCCATCATTTGGATAATTTTGTTGGAAATAATCCTGTTTTATTTGTTCTTTAATCGTTTCGTAAATCATACTATCTGATTCTATTATATTTCACTTTTTCCTCTGCCACTCTCAATGCTTCAACACCTAATTCTTCATCGGCTATTTCGTAAATAATTTTATCGGAAAGCCATGCAATTATTAATTCGTCTTCATTTACATTGAAATATCCGGCAAGTTTGACAATCTGTTCGCGTGTTGCTTTCCGTTGCCCGCGTTCAAGCCTACTCATAATGGCAGGGTCAATATCAAGGAAAGCAGCAACCGTTCGCAATGGCAATTGCTTGTTTTCCCTTAGTTCTCTTAATGTCTCGCCTAAACTTTTCATCCTGATAAAAATTTTTTGACTGTTTTTGGCAAAGATACAAACTTATTGGATACCACTATATAAATGAAAGAAAAAGTTATCAACAGTTGGGTATTCTATATCTTAATCCCCTTGTTTCTATTCACTTCCGGCTTTTTACCAATACTAAACTTCTGCTGAACTTCTTGATACTTCTGCCTAAACCAATCCAATATATTCATCCCATTCAAGTTTAACCGCAGTTTATTCGGATTATCCGGCTCTTTCTCAATTTTCAGTTTTACATCTTCCATTATGAACTTCTGATTATGTTCCGTCGAAAAGAAAGAAAAGGATTTAGCAGTGAGGGTTTTACCTGCCAATAGCGACCTGATGAATTCAATCGCAAGCCCAATCTTCTGGCAAAGTCCGGCAATGCGGAGTTGTTCTTTCATCATCGGAAACAGTTCGTGAATCAAGTTCAGTTCTTCCTGCGCCTTGTACGGCTCATAATCTTGCTGTGCCCTTTGGAGTTTGGTTTCTACGGTTGTCAATTCCTTTGTCTTATCCTTTACATGCCTGTCCATATCAAGAATCTTTTCCCTTGCCCCATCCTTGCGGTCGTACAAATCCCGAACCTTTTCATAGACGTCCTGTTGTTCATGCTTTTGTTCCTGAATGTCTTCTTTCAGATGCTCGTTTTCAACAAACAGTT
>JAIRLY010000112.1 GCA_031259075.1 Dysgonamonadaceae bacterium
AACATAATTATAAATTACTAAATTTTTATTAAACATGAAACAAAAAATGATGTTTTTAGCGCTGACACTCTTTGTTTTGAGCGCAGCAAGTGTAAATGCACAAGTGCGGATTGGCGGCACAACCGATCCCGATCCTTCGGTTATTTTGGATTTAAACCCTGATGATGTGAATGATGCTACCGGTGGCTTTTTACTGCCAAGGGTAAAGTTAATCGATCTTACGTTGCCCAATCCGTTTTCCACACACATAAAAGGATTAATGGTTTATAACAAAACCAATGGTGGCGAATTGAATGAAGGTATTTATTACAACAACGGCGAAAAATGGTTTCCGGTTATTTCGTGCGGAAGCATGAATGCCGGAACGGAACCTCCGGTTATTTTCCTGCGTCAGCCGGGGTTTCTCTGGTTGGGAGTTGACGGATCATTAACCGATACTCTGAGTTTTGAGTTAGCCGCTGTAGATAAAACGGGATTTACCTATCAATGGTACAAACGAGATCCGGTGACTTTACTTTCCACAGCCATTGCAGACGCTACAAATGATATCATCATCATTGATAGTTCCGACCGAGGAGATTACGGCATCACCGAAGCCGGAAAAGTATATCAATTTTATTGCGTGGTGGTTAGCGGTTCGCAGTACGCCATTAGCGGTACAGGCCGCGTTGTTTACGGCACCGGCGCTCGCCTTGCCAACGGCGGCTGGATAAAAGTTGCCAATGCCAACTTGGGGGCAATGCAATCTAAATCGTTGGCTGATCAGATCGCTTATCAACCGGATGCCGACTCATCTACCGTCAATGATAAAGCTTACGATCCTACGGTTTACGGTGATTGGTATCAATGGGGACGTAAAAAGGACGGTCATGAAAACCGTAAAGTACTTGCTGCCAATACTGATAGCACTTATTTAGACAATGAAGATGGAGGTGTTGGCCTTGATTCGCTGGATGCTTACGGTCAGATAAAATCCGATCTTCTGGGTATTTACGGCAAATTTATTCAGCGTAATGCCGGCACTTATGATTGGCGTCAATATCCTGAAACGGCTGCAAATTCCGCTACTGCTCCTGCCAATGCTTGGACTTGGGGAGATCCTGTGAACGGTATTACCGATTTGGATCCGTGTCGATCCGTATTAAGAGGTACTTGGCGCGTGCCTACTCAGGCCGAATGGGCGCAAATCGCATCGAACAATACTTGGGTTTGGCAAGAAGGCGGCGAAAACGGCACTTCCGGCTATTTGATTAAGCCCGGTGGCACGAGCAAACCCGCCGCCTTTTTCTTGTCCGCCGCAGGTACCCATAACCGTATTGGCGGTGTGCAGACCAATGTCGGTTTCATCAACTACTATTGGAGTAGCACTGTTACGGGGACTAACTCGTACCACCTCTATTTTACGAGGGATAACATTAATCCAGCGCGTCCGGGCAATCGCGCTAGCGGCCATACGGTCCGTTGCGTTTCGGAATGATTCGATTCAACAGATCTGTAAACAGAAGACAAAAGATGATAGACATGACCGGAAAGACGTTTTTTTATCCCGGCTATCATCTTTTGTCTATTGTCTATTTTTATTTTTTTATTACCTTTGCATTCGAATATCTTTAGGGGTGCCTGTAAGGCTGAGATCATACCCTTTGAACCTGAACAGGTTAGTACTTGCGTAGGGATAAAGATTGCCAATCGGCAAAATTTCTTTCGAAGGAATTTCTATCTCATTAATCCCCTTTTTTGTTGAACTAAATTAATGTATTATTTACAATGAAAAAGGTTTTTTTATTTATGATGACAAGTATTTTGTCATTAAGTGTGCTTTTTGCGGAAAAGATTGAAGTAGACAGTCTAAATTCGTTAAATCTTCAGGAAGTAGAGATCGTTTCTTCCCGGGCGAATGCAAAGACGCCTGTAACTTACTCTAATGTAAGTAAAGAGGAAATTGAAACGTTCAATTTCGGGCAAGACATTCCCTTTCTTCTTACTTTGACTCCTTCTGTGATTGCTACTTCTGATGCGGGAACAGGGATTGGTTATACCGGATTTCGAGTTCGAGGTACGGATGCGAATCGCATTAATGTTACTTCAAACGGCATTCCTTTGAATGATTCCGAATCTCATGGCGTATTTTGGGTCAATATGCCCGATTTTGCTTCTTCTTTGCAGGATCTGCAAATACAAAGAGGAGTAGGAACTTCTACCAATGGAGCAGGCGCTTTTGGCGCTTCCATTAACATGAAAACCGGTAATATTCCGGCGGAATCTTATGGGGAATTTGATGGGAGTTACGGTTCTTTCAATACGGTAAAAACAACGTTTAAATCGGGAACCGGACTGCTTAAAAAACATTGGGCTTTTGATGCACGATTATCTTCCATTACTTCCGACGGTTTTATTGACAGAGCAAGTGCGGATTTGAAATCTTATTTTGCACAAGGTGCTTATTTCAACGACAATACGATGTTGAAACTGGTCACTTTCAGTGGAAAAGAAAAAACTTATCACGCTTGGGACGGCGTTCCTGTCGCCGTCCTGGAAGATGGAAACAGGACTTATAATCCATCGGGATATAAAGGCGATGATGCGAACGGAAATCCTTTGTACTATGAAAATCAAACGGATAATTATCGTCAAACTCATTATCAGTTAAGTCTGTTGCAGAAATTAAACTCCAACCTGAATTTGAATGTCGCTTTGCATTATACTCAGGGCTTCGGATATTATGAAGAATATAAAACAGGAAAAAACTTGGAAGAATATGGCCTCAAACCTTTTGAACAGGACAATATGCTCGTGGAAAAAAGCGACTTAGTGCGGCAAAAGTATTTGGATAATAATTTTTACGGTGGAATATTTTCTTTGGATTATACAAAAGATAAATGGAATGTTTCTCTCGGAGGAGGTATCAATCAATACGACGGGAATCATTTTGGAAAGGTTGTCTGGGTAAAAAATTATTCAAACGACAACGCGTTTCAACCCAATCATGAATATTATAGAGGCGTGGGTAGAAAATCGGACGGAAATATTTACTTAAAAGGGATTTATCATTTAACCGGCGAACTGAGTCTTTACGGAGATATACAATATCGAAAGATAGATTATAAAATTGAAGGAAGAAACGACAATTGGGATCCGGGAAACGGAGAGATGCAAAAGTTGAATGTCCATGAGAAATTCAATTTTTTCAATCCGAAAGCCGGTTTATTTTATCAAATAAACGAAGAAAACGATGTATATGGCTCTTTCGCAGTCGCTCACCGCGAACCTAACCGGAATAATTACACAGATGCGAACGTAAATGAAATACCTAAACCGGAACGGTTGTTGGATTATGAAGCAGGATATAAATTTGGCGATCGAACATTTGTTGCAGGCGTTAATCTATATTACATGCAATACAAAAATCAACTGGTATTGAACGGAAAAGTGAGCGATATCGGAGAGCCTCTAACTTCAAATGTTTTGAATAGTTATCGTGCCGGAGTTGAGATGATTTTTGGCGTCCGAATTACAGATGGATTGAAATGGAACGGCAACTTGACACTTAGTCGAAACAAAATCAAAGATTATACGGAATATGTAAACAATGAAGCAGAATATCTTGGAACAACTTCGATAGCCTTTTCTCCCGACATCATTGCCAATAGCTTATTTGCATGGAATTACCGGTCGTTTTCAGCGGGATTGCAATCAAGTTATGTTGGGAAGCAATATCTTGATAATTCGGGGAGTAACGACAGAAAAATAAATCCTTATTTCGTCAATAATTTGCGATTAGGCTATATTATTCCATTAAAAGGAATAAAGTCTTTTCAGCTAAATTTGTTAGTTAATAATCTTTTCGATGCGCAATACGAAACAAACGGATATGTATTTGGTTCCTGGTATGAAGGAAGTGGAGATAATCGTCAGCGAAAAGATGATCTTTACTATTTTCCTCAAGCAGGGATCAACACAATGATTCATTTGGTTTTAAAGTTTTAAATCGATAGAATTTTGGAATATCGAAAATTTTGTGGTACTTTTGCATCGCAAAATGATGGCGAGATAGCTCAGTTGGTTAGAGCGCATGATTCATAATCATGAGGTCGGGGGATCATACCCCCCTCTCGCTACCTGGGAATGAGAGGTTTGCGACAGAAAGTAAACCTCTCGTTTTTTATTTGCACACAATTTGCACACAGCTCTGAGAAAATTTCTGTTATCTGCTAACAGGGACTGAGTTGTCCAGTTTATCCCTCTCTATTTGAAGCAAATCACCTGAGATATCTTCCAACTTATCAATCACAAGCGGGGAATATTCCGTTGAAATGATCCGTATCAGTTGATCAAATTCCGGCATATCATATTCCGTCGGCAAACAGGACGATAAATCGGACATGTTATCAGGGAAATATAATGCGAGATCTCCTCCCAAAACATGGGTAATCCGATAAATAATCAAGCGCCAAGTATCGTGCCATTTAATTTTTTCTTTTCCGTTAAAAGCAATGGAATGATTGCCATATACCCATATGGCAACACTCATAAGATAATTATATTCATTGCCGTTTAAGCGGTCTTTCTCATTTTCTCCATGATTTCCACCGTTTCCACGCTGACGGTACAAACCCGTTTCAGCAGGTCAATGACCTG
>JAIRLY010000153.1 GCA_031259075.1 Dysgonamonadaceae bacterium
AATTCACAACTGCCGATGCAAGAGTAAAATTAAAAAGACTATAACCGTCATTTAATGATTAACTATACACTAGTTCAAGACCTTCGGTCTTCCGAACACGACTAGGCATTTCCCTGCCCGATGTCTCCGAAGCCACCGAGAACATCGGTTTCCGCTCTTACAGTCTTTTCAATCTTGTCTTTCTTCTTTCTTCTTTTATCTTTTATCTAATGTCTTATAAGTTATAATTTTCGCATTACCGGACATAGATTTTAGCTTGCAACAGGAAGATTTATTTCAATGAATAAGTTATATTTGTACAAAAATTCAGAAAAATCTTTAGCATATATTTTAAATTACAAATTAGAAAACAGCTTATGATCAGGCTTTCTCCGGAAAAAATAAATTTCTTTTGTCTTTTAATAATAGTTATTGGAAATATTCCATTACTTCACGCTCAAAAAATACGGGGAAGAGTAGTTACAGAACAGCGTCTGCCTGTTGAATATGCAACACTCAGCCTTTTATCTCCCATTGATTCTTCTTTGGTTGACGGTGCAATTAGCTCGGAAACCGGAGAATTTCAGATGGAAAAAGCCATGAATAAGAAAATGATATTGAAAATTAATCATTTAGGATATAAAACCCAATGGATGGATATCGAAATCAATCCCGATACAACAGATTTGAACGATATTGTACTGCAGGAAGACGCCTCCTTGTTGAATGAAATAGTAGTGACTCCCATTTCATCCCTTTTTTCGAGAGGAACAAATAACAGTTTAATGGTTCATGTAAGTTCAACTATTTTGTCGTCTATGGGTATGGCTAAAGATATAATTGAGCAGATTCCCGGAATTTCAGTAAACAACGATGAAATTACCGTCTTCCGCAAAGGCGCTCCGGTTGTTTATATCGACCATCGCAAATTGTATGATCTGCGCGAATTGTCCCACATTCAGTCATCCGATATTGCTACGATGGAATTAATTACCCAGCCTGACGCTAAATATGACGCCGAAGGACGAAGCGTATTAATTATCAAGATGAAAAAAAATGAAAGCAGCGGATGGGCTATCAAGGCTTCCGGGCAACTCAAACAAGGAAAATATTTAGGCAACAGTGAAAATATCGGAATAACCTGCGTTACGGATAATCTTTTTTTATTCACTTCTTATAACAGGGATGCCGATAAAACATCTTTTAGACCGAAAGTTTCCTACACTACCTGTAACGATACTTTATGGCAACAATTGATCGATTTGCCGCAAATGCATCGCTATTCTTCCAATCAATTGACGGCCGGGATAGACTGGTCGATTACGGAAAAACAGGCTATCGGCGGACAATATCAAGTTTCATTCGATAATGAAAAAATAAATTCGGAAGGAACGGAAGAAGTATGGATGAATAATGTTTTTTTCGATAAGATAGCCACAAAGTTTGAGGCGAAAGGAAAGCCGTCTCAACAGTTGATCAATGTATTTTATCAGGGAAACTACAATGAATCGTTCCGCTTGCAATTGGATGTGGATTATATGAATACGCGCAACGATATCCGGCAGCAAATAGAAGAATCTTCGCTTGTTGAAAAACGGAACGTGAACATGGAAAGTCAATCAAAATACAATTTATATGCGGGCAAAATGACTTTGGGTTACCACTTGAACGAACACAGTGTCCTGGAATTGGGCGGAGAATACAATCGAATCAAAGGCTCCGGATTTTTGAATAATCCGGAACAGTATGTCGAAAACAGCATCTATACGAATGAAGAAGAAAAAACGGCCGGATTTGTGAGTTACAATAACGTTTTCGACAAATTGAATTTTCATCTGGGGTTCCGTTACGAACAGGTTCATTCGAAATCTACCGGAGACAGTACCGGACAAACCAAAACAGACCGGAAATACCGGCGGTTTTATCCCTTTCTTTCTCTTTCGCAATTGATAGGGAAAACGCAAATGAGCTTGGAACTGGCACGAAAGACACAACGCCCCTCTTTTTATCTACTCGGCAGTAACAATTATTATGTGAACCGTTTTCTGTTTGAAAAGGGAAATCCATACATCCAAAACGAAGATATTTACCAGGTCGATTATCATGTAGACTATCGAATTTTTGATTTTTCCATGGGATATGTTTACAAGAAAAATCCCATTGCCTTTTACTTGGAAAATGTGGAAAACAGTTCGTCTCAATCATTCATGACTTACATTAATTATCCTTTTTATCAAGAGTTAAATGCACAGTTTACAGCTAATTTCGAATATAAAATGTGGAGGCCACGTATAACTGTTGGGATGACTCAGCCTTTTTTTTCCGCAATTTATTTAGGAAAAAAAGTCAAGCGAAATCAAACAGGGATTCTGTTTCAGTTCTTTAACGATGTAATTTTTCCAAAAGAATATATTTTCTCTGCCCATTTTGAGTTTGTGGGAAAAAACAATGAGTATATCATTGAAAATGCAGGATATGGAAGCCTGCATTTGGGATTACGAAAATCTTTTTTCAATAAAAATTTATTGTTCAACATTCAAGCGAGTGATGTATTTCAATGGATTGCAGAGAAGAGAGTTATAGAAATAAATAATATTTCCTATATCAAAGAAAGTCGGCGAGAAACCCGGTTTGTAACTTTGACGATCAGTTATAATTTTAATAATTATACGAAAAAATACAGGGGAAAGAATGTGGCAGAGGAAGATTTAAAGCGATTTTAGACATTGAACAAACATAGTTACAAATATTTCATCCGGCACGATGCCATGGACTGCGGCCCCGTATGCCTCCGCCTGATTGCCACCCATTACGGATGTATCCATTCCCTCGAAGGCCTCCGCGAAAAATCGCATATCTCCCGCGAAGGTGTTTCCATGCGAGGTATTAGCGAAAAGGATATATTTGTTAAAAAACAATAAAATCAAGAGAAACGATGAAAATATTTGGAAAAAACTTGCATATTATCATTATTATTTTACGTAATATTGCAGTCTGAAAGTGGAATAAGGTTGGTCCCTTATAAAAAGCCTCCCTGCGAGGTTTACACTACTGAACATCAAGGAAAATAAAGTAAAAGTATAAATTTAGGGTATTGCTAATTAAATGTATTTAGTTGATTATGAGAAAAACATTGTTTTATATACAACTATTTGCGCTTTGTTGTACAAAAGGTTATACGCAGCCTTTTGTCTTCAAAAGCGTTAATAAACAATTAAAAGAATACACTGAAAAATATGATTTTTCAACACCTCTTGATGCTTACGTATCTTTTCAATATTTGTTAGCGAATGGCAAAAACAGTAAAATACAATCAGTTAGTTCATATAAACTGCAATCATCTTTTCATAAAAACAGACCGGATATTTTTGTTTCGGAGAAATATAAAAACGAATTGCTAAACAGGCGAATTATAGAAATTATTACATATAAAGATTCCGTTGCTGCGACTATTGCCTCGTATGCAGATTCTTTTTATGTATTTCAGTATTTTAATCTGGAAAATAATCAATGGCGAAGTGGAGGAGAAGATCTGGCAAATGGATTGCCTGTTACCCGGGAAAAAGTGATGAAAAATTTACCGGTAAGATTAAATGCCTTACGCAAAATAATTGAAATTCAAAATTTTCCATCGGATACCGCCAATTTTGTCAACTATCTAAAAAACTATGGGAAAGAACCCAAACAATTTATATTGGATGCTCTGAGCAAACATAAAATAGTTATTTACGGAGAAATTCACCGGCGTAAAGTTTCATGGCAATTAATGAAAGACCTCATCCATGATCCCTCTTTTCCTAAAACGACAGGTTCTATTTTTATGGAATTGTCATCGGACAAACAAGGTGCTTTGAATCAATTTTTTAATAGTAAAAAATTGAATACGGAAATCATTCTGAACATTTTTCGTGAATTTCAATTAAACGGTTGGTACGATAAAGGATCGTATGAATTTCTTATTTCCTTATGGAAATTAAATCAGTCACTTCCGGAGAAAGAAAAAATAAGAGTAATACTAACCGATATTCCCATGCCTTTAAGTTTACTGAAAACGAAGGAAGATTATCGGAATTTCAGAAATAACTTAAAAGACAGAAATGAACAAATGGCTGATATTATTGAATATACGATCAAGACTTCATCAGATAAAAGGAATAATTTGTTTATTGTGGGAGAAGGACATGCATCTAAATCTGCCGCAATTGCAACCGAAGGTGAAGCGGCATCCAGAAATCCTAACGCAATATATAAACATTCGGCAGCCTTCCAATTAACAGAACGATTCTCTAGGTATGATGTTTTTTCTATTATTTCACACTCGCCGGGAGTAACCGGTTTGATAAGAGGAGGTATGTTTGATTACGCTTTTGCATGCATCGGAAATAAACCCACAGCATTCCATTTACAAGATAGTCCTTTTGGAAAAGAAGTATTTGATGCATTCGCGGGCATTGCCTATAAGTTGGAAACCGGAAATTTCGAAAACAATTACGATGGATATGTCTTTTTATGCCCATTAGAAAAGGAAGAAGCTGATTACCTTCTTTACGAATTAGTTACAGATGATTTTGTCGGTGAATTAAAAAGACGCACTGCTCTTTTGAATGCTGAAAACGAAAAATGGTTTGGCATTGAAAACAAAAATCTCACTAAAAAAGCGATAATTAAAGATTTAAAAAACTCTACTAAAAGTAATAAAAGGTGGAAGAATATATAATAGTATTATTATGTCAAAAACTTATTTAACTGTTATTATTCCGTTTATTAACGAAAAATATGAGGTGGAAAATACGCTCGAAAGTATTCGATCTCATTCGAAAGAAAGTGTTGAATCTTAATAATGAGAATATATCCTCTTTTGTGAATGCAGCTAAAATTGCAGGGTACAAATATATTTCGTGTTCAGGAGGCTTATCTGTAGGAAAATTTTATAATTGTTACGCCAGTAAATTTCATTATATTGAGATTAATTATGACGGGAAAATTTACAAATGCACGGCTAGAGGTTATACGGATGATTACGTACTAGGAGAAATATTGGACGACGGCTCTGTAAAGTGGGATGAGAAAAAGATTAGCAAACTCTATGATAAACCTACATTTGATAATCCTAATGTGTTTAGATTACGCCTATCTTCCAATTTGTTTGGGCCCTTGTCCTCAAAAAATAGTTGAAACACCTCAATACATTTGTGTCTTGAAATATGCAGAACGTACTGTGAAAGAGAGGATTATTGATTTATATGAAACATCATTGAAAAACAGAGAAAAGAAACGAGAAGTCATTTGAATTCGCAATATATTTTAACATAAAAAATATGAAAATTATTTTATTAATTATAGTTATGAATTTTTTATTCAATGTTGACACAGAAGCTAAAAACAATGTAATTGTAGAAATACCTGAAGTTTACGAATTATCTAATATCATTTTGGCTCTGACTGAATATGGGAAAACAGATCCGTTATGAAGTATTAAAAGTGACGAAATATTATCAAGAGATTTTAGATTATTTTGAACCGGTTGAAAATCACCCTCTTTTAGATAGTGTAAACTATTCAAGAGAAAGATGGGAAGATTATTTGAGCTTTAGAACGGACGCGTACGCTTTTAGTTTTGATGAAAACAACAAAGTAAAAAGAACGATTGATTTCTTTTCTGTAGAGAATCATGCTCTGTTTGACAACAACTTAGACTTAATTAACGATTTTGTTGAAAAATCAGCTTTCAGACAATTCTACGATCAACACAAAGATTTTTATAATTATATAATCCGGAACTATCGTGATTATTATTTTGTTGATAAAGCTTTTCAATTTTTGGATAATTGTATTGGCAAATCACAGAATCTTAAAAATGATTTAAGATACGTAATTGTTTTATCTCCATTAGTGAACCGGATGAATTGCCATCGGGATATTGACGAAAGTACCGTAGCTGATTTTCCTTCGGCAACTCCGGATTTTCTCAATGATATAAATAACGGTAATTTAATTTCCCGTCTAAATGGAAATCACATGCTTTTTACCGAAATGGATCACGGATATATCAATCCAATATCAGATAAGTATAGCCAACTAATTTCCGAAAATTTTGAAAATAAAATTTGGGACAATAATTCAGGATATGAAGGAATTAATGTTTTTAACGAATATATGACATGGGCAATATATGACTTGTTCATTTGTGAAAATTATCCGGAAGCGGGCGATTCAATCATCCTTTCATGGCAATATCAGAATGCATCTCGTGGTTTTTATGCACAAAACATCTTTTCAGAAAAAGTTGCTGAATTGTATAATAAAAAAGGGAATAAAAATTTTGAAAGTATTTATGAACCATTACTAAAATGGTGCAAAGTTATTGAAAATAAAATTTCTTTACCCACTTTAATAAATAATGATTCAGAAAATTTTGTAAAAACAGATTTAGATAATATCCAATTAACTTTCTCTGAAAAAATGAATACGAAACAGCCTTTTTGTATTCAGGTGGTTAAATATAACAATATTGACAAAATAGAGCATAATGAATTTATAGAAATAGCGGATTTTAATTGGTCGAATGACGGGAAAACCGTCAATTTTAAATTAGATGCAGAAACGGAATATGATCGGTTTGCATTGATTTTTAATTGGTGGGGAAATAACAAACCTCTATTATCGGCGAATGGAATATTCTTACGTCCAAGAAGTTATGTTTTATTAAGAAAATAAAACACAGTCAATGCTGAAAGATCTTATATTAATGCACTCTTTTCCCTCCTATCTCCAGCACGACGCCATGGACTGCGGCCCCACCTGCCTCCGCCTGATTGCCGCCCATTACGGATGTATCCATTCCCTCGAAGGACTTCGCGAAAAATCCCATATTTCCCGTGAAGGTGTTTCCATGCGAGGTATTAGCGAAAAGAATAGATTTGTAAAAAACAATAAAATCAGAGAAATGATAAAAATATTTGGAAAAAACTTGCATATTATCATTATTATTTTACGTAATATTGCAGTCTGAAAGTGGAATAAGGTTGGCGCCCTTATAAAAAAACCTCCCTGCGAGGTTTACACTGCGGACATAAAAAAACAAAATAAGAGTATAAACTTAAAACACAAGAAAGCTCCTGCAAGGGTACGAAAAATTTGAATATCCAAAATTCCTGATAAGGATTACAGGCAGATTTGGCGTGTCCGGCTTACAGAATGCAAGTGGGTTGCGTGAAGAAAAGAGCGGGTTCTGAAAAGCTTGGAGAGAGTAGGGAGATTAAATAAATATAAATGACCTTAAAAGAATTAAAATGATGTACAAAATAATAATTTTAATAATCGTGTTTGGAAACCTCTCCTTGTTTCACTTAACGGCTCAAAATATGCAACGGGACGAAAAAATGGAAGCATATATAGACTGTTTAGCTATGCAAAATACTTCAGCTAAAGACTATGTCTTAAATCTGTTTGAGAGATATGATATTCTTGTTCTTTGTGAACGTGAACACGCTGAAACTACGCAATACAATCTTATTTACGATATAATATCCGATCCGAGATTTATTGATCAAATCGGTACTGTTTTTACGGAAGTAGGAGTTTCTAATTCCTGTGATTTAGTAAATTCTTTTATTCACAATTCCAATCTTTCCGGACAGGAAGTAGAAGAATATTTACTTAAAATCATTAGAAATAATGATTTTTATCCATTATGGGAGAAAAAAAATTATCCTGATTTTATCAAGAAAATACATTATCTCAACAAATCTTTAACAAAAAAAGAACAAATAAGTGTATATCCATCAGATATGCCTTTTTCGTGGAATTCAATTTCGAATAAAAAACAGTATGAACATTTTATAAGAGATACGGTTGATACCGAAATTAGAGATAGTATCATTGGAACTCAAATTAGAGATAAAATTAGTGAAATTCGGAATAAAACACCGGAAAAGAAAAAACACCTAATTATCTTAAATGCTTATCATTCATGGTTCAATCCCTCATGTGCCGCTTGGTGGATTAAACAAGCATACCCTACCCAGACAGTCAATGTGCTTAATTCAAAAGCTTACGGCGAAGGAGAGCATCTCGTCGACGACGGGAAATGGGATGCTGCATTTGCATTGGCAAATAAAAATAACATCGGATTTGATTTGAAAAGCACCCCTTTCGGAGAAACTCCTTTTCAAAAATACAGTTTACATGCTGAAACTGCGAGACAAATGCAAGATTATTTTGATGGATTTGTTTTTTATGAACCGGTAGAAAATCATATACTTTCTTGGGGATATCCTAATTTTATTGATAAAAATTTTGAAAAAGAAATGAAAAGAAGAAATCAAATTTATTATGGAAAATTGATTACTTTTTTTATTGGGTCAACAAAAAAATATTATAACACAGTGAAAGAAAAACCATATAATAATTTAGATATGCTTATCAAACAACGAAATAAATGGAAATAACAATAGAATAGACAGGCCAAACCGGCTGTCTTACAGTCTTTTCAATCTTGTCTTTCTTCTTTTGTCTTTTATCTAATGTCTTATAAGTTATAATTTTCGCATTACCGGGCATAGATTTTAGCTTGCAACAGGAAGATTTATTTCAATGAATAAGTTATATTTGTACAAATTTATACATTGGATTATGGAATATAACTTTATCTCACTTCTTTTTTTATCACTCTGTTTTTCATGTTCTATTCAAACAGACAATGAAGAAACATATAAATCTACACTTTTGCAAATACAGGCGAAAGATAAAAACTATGAAGACATAACATCGGATACAATTATCTTTGCCGTAAAAGACTATTATTCCGGAAAGAAAGATTTCCCTAATGCTGCTTTGGCGGCTTTTTACTGCGGACGCCTGTTGCAGGAACAGAATAATTTGGAAAAGGCTACGACGGCTTATTTGGAAGCTAAAAAATATGCCGATCATATAAACGACGATAATTTAAAAGGATTGATACAGGGAAACTTGGGGATTCTCTACTATTATCAATTCGTAACTGAAAAAGCAATTGAAAACGGTAAAGAAGCGGCCGTTTTGTATCACAAAGCAAAAAATTATAAAAATGAAATAAGCTCATTTCTTTTGGTTGGAAACTGTTTTTTATTGAAAAATGAAAATGACAGCGCATTTTACTATTATAATAAAGGTCTAAGACTGGCTGATTATTACAAGTTACAAACAGAACAAGTCTATATAAGACAATCAATAGGAGTAGTTTACCAGAGAAAAGGAAACTATATCAAAGCAAAGGATTTTTTGCACGAAGCATTTGCTTTTTCTGCGGACAGTATCGAAAAGGCAAGGTTATTAATGAATATCGCAAATGTATATAACCTTGAAAATCAAATCGATTCAGCTAAGTTTTATATAGAAAAATCGTTGGCTATTCAGGCAAAAGAACCGG